>NZ_DAMCTA010000005.1 GCF_032114135.1 Sphingomonas sp. | reverse complement strand
GGTTCGCGAATTCGTCGGGCGCATATTCGATGCGCAGCTCGTCCAGATCGAACAGATCGCAGCCGCGCGCCTCGGCGTCCTCGATCGTGACGATTTGGCGCCAGATATTGTCCTCGCACACCGCGCCAGCCTTCAAGCGGCCGTGCCCGGTATCGATCGTGACGCGGTTTTCCTTCTTCACCCGGCGGTTGCGGCGCTCGCCGGTCCAATAGGGGTGCGCCTGGTGGGCGACGGTCGACGGCGTGGAGAAGTAGGTTTTCCGCCACTTCTTCTGCATCGCCATGCCGCTGGCGACCTTGTTCAGCTCTTCGAAGCCGTAGGTCCAGAAGAATTCGTCGAAGTAGAAATTGCCGTGATAGCCCTGCGCGGTGCGGGCATTGGTGCCCAGGAAGATCAGCTGCGGCAGATCCTCGCCTTCGGGCAGCGTCTCGGCGTCCAGCACGATCGGATCGCCCTGCAGCTTCACCCCGACCTTCGCCGCGAACTGGATGATGTAGCCGCGGAAGATATGGGCCTGCGCCTTCGATGCGCTGAGGAAAATCATGTTGCCGCGTCCGCGCAGCGCATCGAGCAGCGCCTCGCGAGCGAAATACCACGTGGCACCGATCTGGCGCGATTTCAGGATCATGCGAGTGCGCTCGTCACGCGCGTCCCACCAATCCTGCTGATAGCCGAACAGCTCGTCGTGGAAGATGCGCTCCAGCTCCTCCACCTGCTCGCGGGTGAAATAGTTGGTCTTCGCCTTCTTCTTCTCGCCCGCGTTGCGGTTGCCGACCTTCTCGTTCAGGTCGCCTTCGTGCCCGCCCGGCTGCTCATAGCGCCGCACCCGCGCGGCTGTGGTGACCGCGCGCATGAGCAGGTCGATTTCCTTGAAGTCGCCGGGGGTCTTCTTGTCCTTGTCGACCAGCCCGACGATGCGCGCCTCGATCGCGTCCTCGATCTTGGTGAGCGCGGGCGCATCATCCCACCGATCGCGCTGGCGCCAGGACTCTACCGTCGCGCGCGATAGCGCCAGCTCCTCGGCGATCTGGGTGATCGTCCAATAGCGCCAGTACAGGCTGCGCGCCTTCCTCCGCGCGTCGACGGGGATCGGCATGGTCGAGGCTGGCAAGGGTTCGTCGGCGGGATGCATGGCGCGGCGAACCTAGCCATGCCCGCGCCCGGCAATTTAGCGCCCCGCCTTGTAGAACCGGCCTTTCACAAGTCGGCTCGCTTGAGAAGATGCCCCATTCCGGTCCCTGTTCGCCTGGTCAAACGCCGCCTCGACGCGATCACTCAGGGACCAGCACCGCAATGGCCAAACTCTCCAAGTTCTTCCGCGCCTTCGTCGCCGGTCAGACGATCAGCGACGGGCGCACGATCACCGATGAGATGATCGATGACGTGGTCGCGACCTTCAACCGCGACACCTATTCGCCGCGCATCAACATCGAGCACATCGCCGGCTACAGCCCCGAACCGCCCTTCAACGGCTATGGCGACGTGGTCGCCGTCAAGGCGCAGGACGATGAGATCTCGATCGCCGGCACCACCGAGAAGCGCCGCGCACTCTATGTGCAGGTCGAGGGCAACGACCAGCTGGTGAAGCTGGCGGCCGCGAACCAGAAGCCCTACCCCTCCGTCGAACTCACCCCCGACTATGCCGGCAGCAGCAAGGTTGGCCTGGTGGGCCTGGCATTCACCGACACGCCCGCGTCGATCGCCACCCAAAAGCTGCAGTTCTCGCGCACCGCGCCGGGTACCATTTTCAGCGCCTCGGATCAGGCGGTTGCGATCGAATTCGAGCAGGGCACGGCGGGGGTCACTGATGCGATTGTCGCCGGCTTCTCGAAGCTCGCCGACATGTTCAAGCGCACGACCGGTGAGCCCGGCACGCCAGCACCGGCCCCCTCGCCCGCGCCCGCGCCCGCGAACGACAACATGGACTTCGCCGCGTTCAGCAAGGCGATGGGCGATGCAGTCGCGGCGGCAGTGAAGCCGGCGCTCGATGCGGTCAGCGAAGTTCGCGCTGAGGTGGCAACCATGAAGGGCCAGCTCGAAAGCACGCCCGCCGGGTTCAGCCGCCCGCCGGCAAGCGGCGGCGCCGGCCAGCACCTCACCGACTGCTGATCGCAGTCCAGCCCCCAACCGTCCGCGCCCCTTCCCCGCACCCCGGAGCACTTCCCATGCAGAATCAGACCCGCGTGCTGTTCAATTCGTACCTTGGCCAGCTCGCCAAGCTGAACAGCCTCGACGGCCACTTCTTTTCGCCCGCCTCGACCGAGATCAAGCGCTTCAACGTGGCACCCGCGATCGAGCAGAAGCTCCTGGCGAAGCTGCAGACCACCAGCGACTTCCTGTCGCGGATCAACGTAATTTCGGTGGTAAACCAGATGGGCGACCGCGTGGGCGTGGGCGTCACCCGTTCGCTCGCGAGCCGCACCGACCTGTCGGTCCCCGGCAACCGCCGCCGTCCGACCAGCCCGTTCGGCAGCGATCCGATCGACCAGTACATCTGCAAGAAGACCGACTACGACTATGCATGGCCGTATGCGTTGCTCGACGCCTGGGCGCACCGTCCGAATTTCCAGCAGCTCTGCCGCGACGCCGTGCTGGTGCAGAAGGCGCAGGACATCATCACCATCGGCTTCAACGGTGTGGATTCCAAGCCGCAGACCGATCGCGTCGCCTATCCGCTGCTGCAGGACGTCAACTATGGTTGGCTCTTCAAGATGCGGACCTACGCGCCGAACCGCGTCCTGTCCCACGGCGGCCTCGATCAGGCGAAGGTCTACGTGTCGGACAAAGGCACCGCCGACTACGAGAACCTCGACGCGCTCGTCTTCGACGTCATCCATAATCTCCTGCACGAGCAGTTCCGCGGCGCGACCGACCTGGTGGTGATCGTCGGCAGCGACCTCGTTCACGAGAAGTATTTCAAGATCGTCACCGAGGCCGGCAACACGGCCACCGAGATGCTCGCGCGCGACGTGATCCTGTCGAGCCGCCAGCTCGGCGGCAAGCCGACCATGCAGGTGCCGAACTTCCCGGCCAATGCGCTGATGGTCACCAGCCTCAGCAACCTGTCCTACTACCAGCAGACGAGTTCGGCGCGCCGCAACATCGTCGAGGAATCGGCCTACGACCAGATCGCCAACTACGAGAGCGTGAACGACGCCTTCGTCGTCGAGGAATACGGCAAGGCCGCCCTGGTCGAGAACATCAAGCTTGGCCCGAAGAGCTGAGGCTCTGCGTCAAGTCTGCCCGCCCTCACCCTACCAGCACCGGAACGCACCATGAGCCCAGCTCGCCAGCATCGTGACCGCTTCGCCGCCTCGGCCAAGCCCGATCACACCAGCACCGTCGTTGCCGCGCCGGAGGGCGAGGGCGGGCAGGATACCCTGCTCGCCTCCCCGATCGTGTCCGCCAGCCCCGCGCGCCTGCACACCCTGCAGCACGCGGCGCGGGCGGCGATCGAAGATCCCACCACCCTGGACCCGTCGCTTGGCGAAGGCCCCGACGCGCAGATCATGCTGCGCCTGGTGCACGACATGCGCCGCCTCAAGGGCATCCAGTCGATCGAGAAGAAGATCGAAGCCAAGCGCGAGATGCTGCCCGCCTATCGCGAATGGGTGATGGCGCGGGTGGCGGCGGCGGCCGAGGCCGGCAAAACGGTCGCGGACGAAGTGATCCCGACCATCATGGTCTGGCTGATCGACGTGGGCGAATATCGCGGCGCGATCGAGCTGGCCGAATATATGCTCCGCCACGATCTGCCGATGCCGGCGCGCTACCAGCGCACCACCGCCGCGCTGGTGACCGAAGAGATCGCCACGGCCGCCCTCAAGGCGCAGTCCGCAGGCACCCGCTTCGAGCTCGGCTTCCTCGCCGACATCGAGATCCTCACCTCCGACGCCGATATGCACGATCAGATCCGCGCCAAGCTCTACAAGGCGATCGGCCAAGAGACCGCGCTCGCCGCTGAGGCGCTGCTGTCCGTCGACGATCAGCGCCCGGCCTTCGGCAAGGCTCTCGATGCGCTGCGCCGTGCGCACCAGCTCGACGAACGGGCGGGCGTGAAGGGCAACATCAAGAAGCTGGAGAAGCTGCTCGACGCAGCCGCTCCCCCCACCGCCGAACCGGCGCCCGCCAAGGGCGCCTAACCAGCTCGCCCCCGGCGCTCGGGGGCGGATCGCGCGCGACGGGAGGGCCTTCGGGCTGAGGGCCGTCGCGGACCCGGTCCCCACCCCCGTTTGCCGGGGACGCCGAAGGAACCGCGCCGCGATGTATCTGACCCTCGCATACCATTCGATCAGCGTCGCGATAGCCGCCGTCCTGTTCGGCTGGGCTTCCATCGAAGTCGCGATGGCGAAAACGACCGTCGCACGCGCCTGCAATGCACTGCTCGCCGTCGAGGGGCTCCTTGGCTTCATGCTGGGCCTTCGGGCGCTGGCCAGCCTGGTGCTGGCATGAGCACCTTTGCCTGTTCCCCAATCCTCACGCCGCCGCCTATTGCGCCCGACGGCGCGCCGATCGCCAATGACGGCTGGTTTCCCGACGTCGATATTGGCGACCTCCGCAAGGCGCGCCGCATCGCTACCGAGATGCCAGCGGAGCGCCTGCGCGACGCGGTGCGCGAAGCGATCATCTGGACGAACGACCAGCTCGAGGATTGGCGCGCCGATCAGGCCGCCGCCAGCTTCGCCGAAGTGCCCAGCTCAACCATCGACGGCCTGAGCCGCAACGTCGTGCTGTACCAGCTCGCCGTGGGAGCCTGCGCCAAGGCGCTGCTGATCGAGCGGCAACGCGACGTCGACACGACGGGCGCCGGCCAGCGCAAGGTGGACGATCTGGGCGATTCGATTGGCGAGCTGCGCCGTGATGCGCTGCAAGCCGTACGTCGGATCCTCGGCCGCACTCGCACCAGCGTAGAATTGCTCTGATGGCGGATCTGCTCACCGCACGCCAGGGCGACACGCTGGACGAGCTGCTCTGGCGCGAGCGCAGCCTTGGCCCCGAGGCGCTCGATGCCGTGCTCGCGGCCAATCCCGGTCTCGCCGATCGCGGCCCTACCCTCCCGATCGGCACGCCGGTCACCCTCCCCCTGATCGCCGCCCAGGCACTGCCGGTGCGCGAGACAGTCCAGCTCTGGAGTTGACCATGGAACAGAAGATCATGGCCTTGCTCGACGCGGTGTGCGCACTCGCGTCGGGCATCGCCCCCGGCGCGATCGGCGCCACCGTGGCGCTCGCCTGGCGCAAGGGCCTGACCTGGCGCGAGCGCTTCACCCAGCTCGCCGTGGGCATTGTCGTCTCGTGGTTTGTCGGCCGCGCGATCGGCGCGATCTGGTCGCTCGATCCGTTCGTGCTGCAGGGTATCGCCTTCACGATCGGCATGATCGCCTTCGAGGCGACGCCGCGGTTCATCGCGGCAGCGGCCGACGTCGCCGGCACCATCCCCGCGACGTTGCGCGACCGCTTCCTGGGCAAGGGAGGCGAGCAGTGAACTACGACCGCGCAGCCCTCACGGCCGAGCTGATCCGCGACGAAGACGAGCGGCTCAAGGTCTATCGCTGCACCGCGAACAAGCGGACGATCGGCGTTGGCCGCAATCTCGACGACGTCGGGATCTCCAAGGCCGAAACTGCCGCGCTGGGCCTCACCGTCGCCAGCGCGTGCAAGAGCGGCATCACGCGGGCGCAGTCGCGCGCGCTGCTGGCCAACGATATCGACGCGTGCGAGCGCCAGCTCGATGCCAAGCTGCCCTGGTGGCGGAAGCTCGCCAACGTGCGGCAGCGCGCGCTGATCAACATGTGCTTCAACATGGGCATTGGTTGGCGCCCCCAGCCTAGCGAAGGGAATCGCGGTGGCGGGCTCCTGCAATTCGTCAACACCCTCGCGAAGATGGAGCGAGGCGACTTTGTCGGCGCGGCCGCCGGCATGCGCGGTTCGCTATGGGCGCGCCAGGTCGGCGCGCGCGCCGAGCGCCTCGCCCTCATGATGGAGAAGGGAACCGAATGATCAAGCTGATCGGCCGCGCCCTTTCGGCGCTCCACAGGTGGGCGGGCAATAGCTGGCTCGTCCTAATCGCCCTCGGCCTCGCGCTTGCCGCCCTGTACGTCGACGATCGCCGCACGCGCGCCGATCGCGACGCCTGGGCGAGCTGGGCCAAGGCCGCCTGCGCCTATGCCGGCGCCTCGCCCGATGCGACCACCGTCGAGCGCACGAACGCCGACGGCAAGCGCCACACGGTGAAGCTGCCGCGCGGCGGCGCGTGCGCCGAGGCGGTGCAGGATCTCGCCGCCTTCCGCGCCGCCACCCTTGCCGGCACCGCGCGCGCGTTCGCCGGCGCCGCTGCCGAGCAGCAGGCAAAGGCCACCCGAGACCGCACCACCGCCCAAGCCGAGTCCGGAAACCGGGCCGCCGCCCTCAACACCATGGAGAAAGCCGATGCGCAGATCCGCGACGATGACCGCGTCGATGGCAGCTGGTTTGCTGCTCTTAACCGCCTTGGCGGGCTGCAGCCGCACGATTGAGCACCGCCCGGCGGACGTCGTCGCGGTTGCGGTCAAGGATACGCCTCCCGCCGATCTGCTCGTCTGCCCCGAGCCGCCGCCCGCCTTCCCGACCGATCAGGTCGCCACCATCCCGCTGCCCCTACGCACCGCCCTGCGCGGCCTAGTGCTCCACGATCGCGACGAGCGTGTCCTGCGCCGCCGCCTGATCGAGTGGATCATCCCTGGAACCTGCAAGCCCGAACCGGAGACCCGTTGAAATGAGCAAGGCCGCCACCGCCGACATGCAGGCGCAGATGCTGACTGCGCTGCAGGCGCTCGCACCGGCGACCGACGCTGTGCCGATCACGGCGAGCGATACCGTCGATCTCGATCAGGAAGCCTCGGCCATCGCGTGCGGCGGCAACGCCGGCATGGTGAAGCTGCGCACCGCCGCAGGCAAGGATCGCACAATCGCAATCGCCACCGGGCAGACGATCGCAGTGCGCTTCAAGCGCGTGTTTCTGACCGGCACGTCGGCGACGGGGCTGAGCGCCCTGCTGAGCGCGCTGGCGCCTACGGGCCTGCCCACGCCCACCCCGGCGCCGCAGCCCGCCCCGCAGCCGTCGCTGAGCCTTTCGAGCGCGGTCACCAAGGCCGAGGGTGATTCCGGCACCACGGCGTTCACCTGGACGCTCAGCCTGAACCGCGACGGCGCGACGACGGCCTTTCCCTTCGCCTGGTCCGTCACCGGCAGCGGCACCAACCCCGCCGACGCCGCGGACTTCGGTGGCACCCTGCCCAGCGGCAGCGGCACCTTCGCGGCCGGCGAGACGTCCAAGACGATCACCGTGCTGGTCAGCGGCGATACCGCGGTCGAGCCCGCCGAGGGGTTCACGCTCACCGTTTACGGTACCGGGTTGAACACCGTCACCAGCATGGGCACGATCAGCAACGACGATCTCCCCGCCCTCAGCCTCACGCCAACCAGTGCATCCATCCCCTCGGGGGCGGCCGCCGGCTATCAGGTAGCGGCGATCAGCAACGTGCCTGCCGGCGCGACCCCTACCCTCACCCCGAACGATGGGCGGTTTGCGATCGGCGGCAGCGCCGGCACCGGCTGGGTTGTCGTCGTCGGCGCGTCTGCTCTCAGCGCCGGCAGCGTCTCCTTGACCATCTCGGCGGCCGGCGCAGCGGCGACCAATCTGCCGGTCACCATCAAGGCCCCTTCGCAGGGCGTAGTCTCGCCGGCGGCCGCCTATACGGGCGATGCCGGTAGCGGGTTCGCGGGATCGACGCCGATCAAGCTCGGCATTCAGGGGATCTTGCAGCCCTGGCTCTCGCATATGGGGGCGACCAGCGGCACGACCGGCGGCCTGCCGGCTCCCGCCGCCCACCCCCTTTGGACGGATAAGCTGTGGCCCGATGGGCCGCTGGAGCCGAATGGCGAAATCGGGGTGATCGTCGAATCGCTCAACGATAACGCGTCGGTGACCTTCCATGTCGAGGGCGGTGAAGTCGTGCTCGGCCCGGAGGATCGCCGCATTGTCGAGATTCCGATGCCATTCGGTAAGGTGGCCCGCGTCGTTGCCTATGTGGTCAAGGTCAACGTCGCGAACGGCGGCGCGATCGACTGGTATGCGACCGTCACTACGCCTGATGCAGGTTCGTCGCCCCGGATTATCGGCCCGATGCGCCAGTACATCCGCACCGCGCCGGATCGCATTGTCAGCGTTGATCCGGCGCGATCCGACAGCTTTGGCGTCAGCTACACTACCGTCCAAAAGGCAATGAACTATGCGTCGGGGAACCTGACCGACAAGTGGATCCAGATTAAGGCGGTAGCGCCGATCGAGCTGGATCCCGGCAGCGGGGCGATGAGCGCTGGCAACAGCGTGAGCAACGCACGTCGCGGCGTCGTCGAGGTAAACGGCAAGGCGAACCTCATTACGATCCGGAGCCCCAGCGCAAAGGTCGACTTTCGCCCGTCGCAAAACGGACTTGTCTTCAATGGAGCCAAGTTCGACATGACGAACATTGCTTCCGTTTATTCGGAAGACCCTGCTGGGAATGCCAGCAGCTATCGGCCGCTCGTCGTGGTGAATTCCGAAATCACTGGCGGCGGCCAGTATGAGGTATTTCAGAACGGAAACACGCGCAAAAGCAGTTTCACCCGCATCGGCACCATGGTTATTGGCAGCTATATCCACGATCTGGAAACGGCCACGTGGTCGTGCGTCTATCGCATCGGCAACTATATCAAGAATGTGGCTAACGACATTCTGAATATCCCCGGATACGCTAACACCGCGTGGGGCGGCGGGGTAGTGGCAGCATACAACTATGCGCGCAACTGCAACTCCGACGTCTTCCGTGCTGGCACCGACGCATTCAGTTTCAACTATGGCGGCGCCGGCACTGCAACCTTGCGCATCAGCGGCGCAACGGGGACCGTCAACAAAAAGGTAGAGGCCATCCTCGGCACTGGCACGGATGCCACCGTCGTCGGTACATTCAGCGCTTCCACCACATTGGGCTCGGGCAACTATTGGGTACAGGACTTCGTGAATGCCGCGAATGCCGCTCTAGGCGGCTCGGGCTGGACGTTCGCCGTGGTAGACAACGGCCGCGCCTTCGCCACGGTCGGACCTGAGAGTGCAACCCAGACGTATCCGAATGGCAGCACGATCAAGACCTATGCCTGGCAGCACGTCGACCTCATTCAGCTGATGCCGACTGCTCACCACGACAACCTCATCTGCGTGCGCAACGTCTTCGTGCTGTGCGATGGACAGGTCTTCACGGCACCAAGCCTGGGGTATGGGACCACCAATTCGTTCGTGCGTGATTGCTTCGGCTGGCAGAGCAAAAATCCGTCCGAGACGTTCCAATGGCAGATCCAGGGGACGTGGAGAAACTCAGCGATCGAAAATAATACGTTCCCGTCTTACGTCCTGTATCCCCGATGGGCCGCAGTTGGTGGGGACGCAGACTTTCGTATTCGAAACAACATTGCTGCAGGTTTTCGAGAAGACGGGACGAAAACGGCATACCCGACGATGTCCAACAACCACGGCTATCAGGGTGGAACCATCACGGGGCAGCTATATGCGACCAGCGGCGGCTCGTTCGAAGGCGACTTCCCCAATGTCTACGCGCCGTCTTTCACCGCAGCGGATCTCATTCCTTCGCCCACCGCAGCCATTCGCGCGGTCTCTGTGCCGACGATCTCGAAGTTCGACGTCTTCAGCAATGTGCGCGGATCTCAAGATATCCCTGGAGGCGTCTCGCGGCTCGCCGCCGCATAATATGTGGGGCCGCCGCATCAGCTGCGGCGGCCCCAGCATTCGTCCAAATGTGGGGCCGATGGCGGGCGTACCGCGCAGGCCCCGCACCATCAGGCAGCCGCGATGGCCGCGCGACGGCGAAGGCGGATCGCCGAGCCTGCAAAGCCAAGGCCGGCGATCATGAGAGCCCAATTCGTCGGCTCAGGGACAGGGCTGAGCAGCACATTGTCAATCCGGACTTCGCCGGAAGTCTTATAGATGGAGAAGGCATCATAGTACTTGATTTTCCACGCCTCCCCAAAAGAAACATGCTGAAAGCCTGATGCATTATCTGGGGAGATGGTTACTTTGGGAAGATATCCCGTCCCGAAAAGGACATCGCTGTCCGTATCGAGGTCTAGCCCGACCACACCAAAAAGTACTTTCGGGTCGTAGTTTATACTTCCGATAAACAAGACACCATTCTCAGGAATGATTAACGCCCCATCCTTGAACGACGGCGTTATTGTAGTTGAGACACCATTGATATATTGGTTGACCTGAACGTAAAGATCGCCAAACCGATAGACATTGCCGAACGTCGTACCGTATTCGACGCCAGCATCAGCTTCATTAAAATCAATCACTCTCGCCGCGTTCGCCTGACCCGACATGGCAATAAGGCCAAAAGCAGCCAGGACCGCGTATCTTACCTTTTTCATTATAGCCCCCTTCTTTCCAGTGCTGCCGCAGGTTGTAACGAACGCGGCCTTCACAACGAATTGAATATACCGGATCTTCGATAGACCGCTATTAACCAACGGGCAACTCGGTTGTTGCGGCGCACTCGCGAGTTTCAGGGTCTTCGTTGGCGAACGTGCCTATCGAACTGATGCAGGAGAAATCATGGAAAAGCCGGACAGCCTACGCCGCGTTCTACTGGCCCACGTGCCGCTGCTGCGCGACGACCCCGCAAAGCTCAGTTTGTTCGTCGACAAAGGGCGGATCGCCGCGCGACCTGGCTCGCTGGCGTTCGAGTATCGGTACACGCTCAACATCGTTGTGCAGGATTATGCCGGGTCGATTGATGGCCTGATGGTGCCCATCCTCGCGTGGATCTCCGAAGCGCAGCCCGACCTGCTGCAGGCCGGCCCGCAAGAGCCGTTCCGCTTCGAGTCCGAACTCCTCGACGCGGACTCGGCCGACGTGTCGATATGGATCGAGTTGAGCGAGATCGTGACAGTCCGTCCGGAAGCCGCCGGCGGCTTCACGACGGAACATCCGAGCGAGCCGCGGATCGCCGATGCCTTCGAGGGCCTCGGCTGCGTGTCGCTGTGGCACCTGTTCCTTCGCGACGCACCGGCGGACGAAACCCGACTGGTCGCGGAGCACATCGATTGACCGAAGATTTCGCCGAGCTGGAGCGCATCGCAGGCGCCCTGCTGCGGGGCATCACTCCGCCGGAGAGGCGGCGCGTCCTTCGCGCCATGGCGAAGGATCTGCAGCGCTCCCAATCCGCCCGCATTGGCCGGCAGCAGAACCCGGATGGAAGCGCCTATACCCGACGCAAGGCAAAGCCCGCGCCGCGCCCAGGCAACTATGCAGTGAAGTTCCTCTACCCCAAGGGCGCCGCCGAGCCCCGCTTGGTGCTCATGAAGAGCTGGGCGCACGAGGGCAACCTGCTCACCGGATTTGACGTCGAGGCGGGTGGCATCCGCAGTTTTTTCTGGGACAAGGTCGACCGCTGGTTACCGATCGAATCCGAAGAGCAGAACAAGGGCGCGGGCAAGTACCGGCGGAAGGGCAGCATCCGGCGCGCTGCCATGTTCCGCAAGCTGCGCAACGGTCGCAACCTCCGCGCTGGCGCCACCGATCGCGAGGCGTGGATCGGGTTCGCGGGACGTGCGTCCGAGATCGCCAGTGTGTCGCAAGATGGCCTGATGGATCGGCCGGCGGCAAAGGCAAAGCCCGTGCGCTATGCCCGACGAACCCTGCTCGGCGTCACCGACGCGGAAGCCGGCGCCATGCTGGATCTGCTTCTGCGCCATCTGAACCCCTGACCTTGTAGAGCGGCACTTTCACAAGGAGCGCCGCTGGCCTACGGCACCATGCCTCCGCGACATGGCGGCATGGCCGACACCTCCGTATCCTTCACCGCAGTCGATCTCTCGCGCCTGCCGGCGCCGAAGGTGATCGAGACGCTGAGCTTCGAGCAGATCTATGCCGAGATGCTCGCCGTCGCCAAAGGTCTGCTGCCCGCCTTTGACGCCACCCTCGAGTCAGATCCGGCAGTCATGCTGCTGCAGGTGTTCGCCTATCGCGAGATGAACCTTCGCGGGCGGATCAACGACGCGGCCAAGGCTGTGATGCCGGCCTTCGCTGTAGGGTCGGATCTGGATCACCTGGCCGCGCTGATGTCGGTCTCGCGCCTGCTGATCGATGCGGGCGATCCCGACAAGAACGTGCCACCAACCTATGAGGACGACACAGCCCTTCGCGCCCGCCTGGTGCTGGCGCCCGAAGGCTTTTCCGTCGCGGGCCCCGAGGGCGCCTATATCTTCCACGCCCGCTCGGCCGATGGGGACGTGCTGGACGCGAGCGCCACGAGCCCCGATCCCGGCAAGGTTGTGGTGACGGTGCTTTCCCGCGCTGGCGACGGCACCGCCGCCCCGGAGCTGCTGGCAAAGGTCGCCGCGCATGTGACCGCCGAGACCGTGCGGCCGATGACGGACGCGGTGACCGTCCAGTCGGCCCAGATCGTGCCCTATGTGATCGCTGCGACACTGACGACGTACAGCGGCCCCGATGGCTCGATCGTGATGGACGAGGCCCTCAGACGACTTGCCGACTATCGCGAGCGTCAGCACCGCCTGGGCATCGACGTCACCCGTTCGGGCATCATCGCTGCGCTGCACGCCGAGGGCGTGCAGAACGTTCTCCTCGCCTCGCCCGCTGCCGACATCGTGCTCGATCGGACGCAGGCGGGCTACTGCACGAGCGTCGACGTCACCTATGGGGGCACGGCCGAATGACGGGCGGCCTGCTTCCCCCCAATAGCACCGCGCTCGAGCGGGCGCTGGAGGCGGCGGGCGCTCGCGCAGGCGAGCTGCCAGTTCCGCTCCGCGATCTGTTCAATCCAGACACCTGCCCGCTGCCGCTCCTCCCCTATCTGGCCTGGGCGGTATCCATCGACGCCTGGTCGACGGATTGGCCGGAAGCGGTGAAGCGCGCACGCGTGCGCCGCGCGATCGAGATCCAGCGCCACAAGGGCACCGCATCTTCGGTGCGCGCCGTCGTGGAATCCTTCGGCGGCGCCGTCGCGCTGCGCGAATGGTGGCAGCTCGATCCGCCCGGGCCGCCGCACACCTTCACCATGGCCGTAGAGCTGAGCGGCAATGATGGCGCGCCCGCCACCGCTGCCTTCGCCGACGCCGTGATCAACGAGGTTCGTCGCACCAAGCCGGTGCGCTCGCACTTCACCTTCACGCAAGGGCTGCGCTTCGGCGGGGGCACCGGCCTGATCGCCGTCGCTCGCCCCGTCGTCTTCGCCCGCCTGACTCTCGCCGCCTGATCGGAGATCCGCGATGCCGTTCGCCCTCACCCTCACCGTCACCAACGCCGGCCGCGCCGCGATCGTCAACGCGGCCAAGGATGGCACCAATGCCGTTCGGATCGCATCGGTCGGCGTCTCCGCCACCGCCTCTGCCCCTACCCCCGCCACCGTCACGCTGCCTGGGGAGATCAAGCGGATAACCACGATCGCGGGTGATGCTGTTGCCGCCGACACGATCCATGTGACCGTCCGCGACGAAAGCAGCTCGGTCTATTCGGTGCGCTCGATCGCGCTGTATCTGGCCGACGGCACGCTGTTCGCCTCCTATGGACAAAGCGAGATTCTCGTTGAGAAGTCGGCGCAGGCCATGCTGCTGCTGGCGCTCGACGTGCGCTTCGCCGACATTTCCGCGGCGAGCCTCACTTTTGGCGCTACGAGCTTTCTGAACCCGCCCGCGACGACGGAATATGCAGGCGTGGTCGAGCTGGCCACCGACGCCGAGACCAATGCCGGCACGGACGATCGCCGCGCCGTCACGCCCAAGGGGTTGAGCTTCGCCCTGTCCGCGCGCCTGGCAGGCTGGGGCACCGATATCTGGCGGGCGAGCAACGACGGCGCCGGATCGGGCCTCGATGCGGATCTGCTCGATGGGCAGCAGGGCAGCTATTATGCGGACCCTATCGCACGGATGGGCTTCACGCCGGTTCGCCAGGGCACCGGCATCGGCCAGAACCAGAACGTGGTGCATATCGGCTGGTCCGGCTCGCGGGTGAAAGTCACGATCGACAGCTCGGATCAGGGCAATGTCGTCATGGATAGCAACATCGCGGACGTCTGGCGGGCGAGCAACGATGGCGCCGGCTCGGGCCTGGACGCGGACCTGCTCGACGGGCAGGACAGCGGCTTCTACACGAATATCACTGCTCGGCTCGGCTATGCCCCTGCCAACAGGTCGGGCGAGACATTCACCGGCACTGTGCGCGCTCCGAAGCTTATTGTCTCCCTAACTGGGGATAGCGGCCTCTCGCAGGGCACGGGTGACGGCGCCAGCTACAACACCTTCAACACCGCCCTCGATCTCTGGTTCGGCCTCGGCATTCGTACGTTCGATGGCACAGTGACTGGATTCCTCGACGCGCGCGGCGGCTTCTGGGACATGCGCGGGGGATATCGCGTTAGCGGGGCTTGGGTCTGGCATGCGGGCAATGACGGGGCCGGATCTGGTCTCGACGCGGATCTGCTCGATGGCCGGGACGGCAGCTATTATGCCGATCCTATCGCGCGGCTGGGATTCATACCGGTTCGGCAGGGTACCGGCATCGGCCAAATGCCCAACGTGGTGCACATCGGCTGGTCTGGGTCGCGGGTGAAGGTCTCGATCGATAACAACGATCAGGGCAATGTCGTCATGGACAGCAACATCGCCGACGTCTGGCGGGTCAGTAACGACGGCGCCGGCTCGGGTCTCGATGCGGATCTGCTCGATGGCCATGACGGCAGCTACTATGCGGATATCATCGGCCGGCTGGGCTTCTGGCCGGTTCGTCAGGGTACCGGCGTCGGCCAAATGGCCAACGTCGTGCATATCGGCTGGTCAGGCTCGCGGCTGAAAGTCACAATCGATAATTCCGACATGGGCAACGTCGTAATGGACGGCAATATCGCCGACGTCTGGCGGGTGAGCAACGACGGCGCCGGCTCTGGCCTAGACGCGGACCTGCTCGACGGCCGCCATGCGTCCGACTTCGCGCTACTGAACGACGGCTCCCGATTTGGGACGAACGGGAATGGCTATTGGGAGAAGCGGCCCAACGGGGTGATCGAACAATGGGGCAAGGTCGCCGGCCCATTCAGCGAGAGCGCGGTGGTCATCAGTTTCCCGATACCCTTCGCGGACTCCAATTCCGTCGTGGTCACGCCCGTTGCTGTGAACGCCAGTGCCAACAACCGTTTCGACATCACCATCCAGCGCGTCGACATCTCGGCAAATGGCTGCACGCTGATGGTTCAATACACCGCCGCCTCGACCTCGATCAACCAGATCGATGGCATCGATTGGCGTGCCGTGGGCCGCTGAGAAGAAAGGGAATCCCATGAAGACGATGATCAATAGCGTGAACGACAGCGCCGGCTCCGCCTCGGTGACCTTCGAACATGAAGGCGTCACCCATACGCGCGACGTCAACATCTGCCGCACCACCAAGGGCAAATATGATGCCGCCGCGACCGAAGCGCGCATTGCCGACGTGGCGCTGGGCGTGGAGGTGAAGATCGCAGCCGGCGCGATCACCAACGCCCCGCCGCCCGAAATGCCGGAAGTGAAATAAGCGCGCCTTGTAGAACCGGCCTTTCACAACCTCACACCCGCGCGCGTTCGCGATACCGGCGGCACAGTCCGGCACCGTGAGCGACCTCAACGATCCCCGCCGCCTGATCGGCAACCTGATGCGCCTGGGCACGATCGAAACCCTCGATCTTGCCCAGGGCACGGTCCGCGTGCGCGTGGGCGAGATCGTCACCGGCGACATCCCCTTCGCCGCGTCGCGTGCCGGCGCCGTGCGGATCTGGTCGCCCCCAAGCCTGGGCGAGCAGGTGCTGTTGTTCTGCCCGGAAGGCGATGTCGAAGCTGGCATCATTCTGGGCGCGTTGTTCTGTGATGCCCACCCTGCCCCTACCAGCGACGGCACCTTCCTGATCGACTTCGCCGATGGTACGCGGATCTCCTACGATCCACAGGCCCACAAGCTCGCCATCACGCTGAGCGCAAGCGGCGCGGCCGAGATCACCGCCCCCGGCGGCCTCACGCTCAACGCCGACGTCAAGCTCAACGGCAAGCTGGACGCCACGGCCAAGATCACCAGCGCCGACGACGTGGTCGGCGGCGGCAAGAGCCTCAAGGGCCACAAGCACTTGCAGGTGCAGCCCGGCAGCGGTGTCTCGGGGTTGCCGCAATGAGGGGCATGAACGCGGCCACCGGCAAGCCGCTCGAAGGCGAAGCGCACCTGGCGCAGTCCGTCGCGCGCATCCTGTCGACGCCGATCGGTTCGCGCGTCGGCCGCCGCGACTTCGGCTCGCTGCTGCCCGAGCTAGTCGACCAGCCCGCCAACCCGGCCAGCCGCATCCGGATCTTCGCCGCGACCGCGCTGGCGCTCAAGCGCTGGGAACCCCGGATCAAGGTGACCCGCGTCGCCCTGGAGCAACCCCAGCCCGGCGTGGCGATCGTCGTCGTCGAGGGCACCCGCACCGATTCCCCCCGCGCCACCCTGCGCACCCGCCTCACCGTGCCGCTCGCCTCGCGCGGCGGCCTCACCGTCTACGCTTAGGAGACCGCCCATGGTATTTCAGCACGGCATCAACATCGCCGAAGTCAACACCGGCACCCGGGTGCTGGTCGCCGCCGCGACGGCTGTGATCGGCATGGTGGTCACCGCCCCCACCGCCAAGGCCGAAGCCTTCCCGCTCAACAAGGCGGTGCTGGTGACAGATCCGGAAGCCGCGCTCGCCGATGCCGGCACCACCGGCACGCTGCCGAATGCGCTGCGCGCCATCGCCGATCAGGTGCGCTGCCCGATCGTCATCGTGCGGGTCGCCGAAGGGGCGAACGCGGGCGAGCTGGGCGCCAATGTCATCGGCACCACCACCGCCCAGGGCATCAAGACCGGGATGCAGGCGCTGCTCGCCGCCGAGGCCCAGCTGGGCGTGAAGCCGCGCATCCTCGGTTGCCCCGGCCTGGACACGCAGGCTGTCACCACGGCGCTGGTGGTGGTGGCGAAGAAGCTGCGCGCGATGGTCTATGCCGCAGCGATCGGCGGCGACATCAGCGCAGCCAAGGCATATCGCGCCAACTTCACCGCGCGCGAGCTGATGCTCGTCTACCCTGACTTCTATGCCACCGACGCGACCACCGGCGATCCGGTAGTGAGCTACGGCGTCGCCCGCGCGCTCGGCCTGCGCGCGCGCATCGATCTGGAACAGGGCTGGCACAAGACGATCAGCAACGTCGCGGTGGACGGCGTGATCGGGCTCACCAAGGATATCCAGTTCGACATTCAGGACTCCGGGTGTGAGGCCAATCTGCTCAACGAGTCGCAGGTCTGCGCGCTGGTGCGTGCCGGCGGCTTCCGCATCTGGGGCTCGCGCACCTGTTCGGACGAGCCGCTGTTCGCCTTCGAGAGCGCTACGCGCACCGCGCAGGTGCTGCTCGACACGATCGGCAACGGCATGATGTGGGCGATCGACAAGCCGCTGCGCCCGAGCCTGGCCAAGGACATCGTCGAGACGATCAACGGCGAGCTGCGCGCGATGAAGCTGGCCGGCCAGATCCTCGGCGGCAAGGCCTGGTTCGATGCCGAGCGCAATCCCGTCGACCAGCTCAAGGCCGGCAAGCTGCTGATCGACTACGACTATACGCCAGTGCCGCCGCTCGAAGCGCTCGGCCTCAATCAGCGGATCACCGACAGCTATTTCGCCGATTTCGCGGCGGCCGTCGCCGCCTGATCGCCCTGCCCCGCCCCCACTCGAAAGGCTGAATCATGGCCCTGCCCCGCAAGCTCAAGAATATGAACCTGTTCAGCGAAGGTGCCAGCTATCTGGGCCTCGCTATCGCCGTCACCGTGCCTAAGCTCGGCCGCAAGCTGGAAGACTACCGCGCCGCCGGCATGGATGGCACCGTGAAGCTCGATCAGGGCGCCGAGGCGATGGAGATGGAATTCACCCTCGCCGGACCCGATCGCGACATCCTGCGCCAGTACGGCAAACCGGGGGTCGCGGGCACCTTCCTGCGCTTCGTCGGCGCCTATCAGGATGAGGGCACCGGTTCCATCGACACCGTCGAGATCACGGTTCGCGGGCGATACGAAGAACTCGATATGGGCGAGCAGAAGATCGGCGAAGGCGGCGAGTTCAAGGCCAAGGTCGCGGTCGCCTATTACCGGCTCGAGTGGAACGGCGTCGAAGAGATCGAGATCGACGTGCTGGCCGGCGTCCAGCGCGTCGGTGGCGTCGATCGCCTGGCCGAGATCACCGCGGCGGTTTCGTAAACCGCCGCCCCACCCGCTCCCATTGATCGAAAGGCTTCCCCATGTCCGTGACCACCAGCAGCTTCACGCTTGACGACGACATTGTAATCGACGGCACCACCCAGCTTCGCGCGGGCACGGTGATCACCGTCCGCAAGCCCGGTTCGGGCGAGCTGCGCGGCCTGGCGCTCAACAGCCTGATCAATCTCGACGTCGCCTCCCTGGAGACGTTGGCACCGCGCATCACCAATCCGGTGATCCACAAGCCCTATGCCGCCGCCATGGCACCCAACGACATGCTGCAGTTCGGCACCGAGGTGATCGATTTTTTGCTGCCGAAGGCGGCGAAGCCGGTCTCCCAGGCGAAGTAGAAGATGTGATGGCAGACGTGGCGGCTGTCTTTCACTGGCCGCCGCCCGTCATGGACGTGATGGGCGTGAGCGAGCTGATGAGCTGGCACGTCCGCGCGATCGAACGGCTCAAGGCCATGAACGGCATCGAGGACTGAGACGATGGACCGCAATCTGCGCATCCGCATGCTGCTCGAAGCCGGCGACAAAGTATCTCGGCCGCTGCGCGACATCGCCAGCGGCTCGGGCCGCGCCGCGCGCTCTCTGAAGGATACGCGCGACCAACTTGCCGCGCTCAACCGCGCCCAAGCGGACCTGGCGTCCTTCCGCACGCTCAAGAACGACTTGCGCGGTACCGAGCAGCAGCTCGGGCTGGCCCGCACCCGCGTGGCCGAGCTGGCCCGCCAGATGCAGGCAGCGGACAATCCCTCCCGCAAGCTCGCGCGCGACTTCGACGCGGCCAAGCGCGCCGCCGCTGCGCTCAAGACGCAGCATGAAGGCCAGAGCGCGGAGTTGCAGCGCCTGCGCGATCGTATGCGGGAGGCAGGCCTCGGCGCCGGGGGGCTCGTTCAGCACGAGCGCAACCTGCGTCAGGCCGTCGCCCGAACGAACGATCAGCTCGAAGAGCAAAGCCGCCGGCTGCAGCAGTCGAGCGACCGGGGACGCCGAATGGGCGCCGCCCGCGAGCGCTTCGGCGCGCTGCAGGGGACTGCTGCCGGCATGGCGGCGAGCGGCTTCTCCGCGATCGAGACGGGGCGCGCGATCGGCGCGCCGCTGGTCGGCGCCGTCGTTGCCGCACAGCAGTTCGAATCGGGCATGACCGACATCGCCCAGAAGGCGGACCTGACGCGCGCGCAGGCCGAAAAGATGGGCGAAGGGCTGCTCGTCGCCGCGCGCGCCGCGAACCAGCTGCCCGAGAGCCTGCAACAGGGTGTCGACGTGCTGAGCGGGTTCGGCCTCAATCCCGCCAAGGCAGCGCAGATGATCGCGCCGATCGGCCGCGCCGCGACCGCGTATAAGGCCGAGATCTCGGATCTCGCCGCCTCCAGCTTCGCCAATCTCGACAACCTCAAGGTGCCGATCGAGCAGACGGGCCGCGCGATCGACATCATGGCGCAGGCCGGCAAGGCCGGCGCCTTCGAGATGAAGGATATGGCGCAGTACTTCCCGACGCTCACCGCCGGCTATCAGGCGCTGGGGCAGCACGGCGTTGGCGCCGTCGCGGATCTGTCGGCCGCGCTCCAGATAGCGCGCAAGGGTGCGGGCGACGCCGCCAGCGCCGCGACCAACGTCCAGAACGTGCTACAGAAGATTAGCTCGCCGGCCACCGTGCGCGCCTTCGACAAGATGGGCGTCGATCTGCCGAACGCGCTGAAAAAGCTTTATGCCGAGGGCAAGACGCCGCTCGAAGCCATCGCGGAGCTGACCAACAAGACCCTCAAGGGCGACATGTCCAAGCTGGGCAATCTGTTCGAGGATGCCCAGGTGCAGCAGGGCCTGCGCCCGCTGATCGCCAACATGGAGGAATATCGCCGCATCCGCGCAGAGGCACTGTCGGCAGGTGGCACTACCGATCGCGATTTCGCCGAGCGCATGAAGGACTCGGCCGAGCAGACCAAGCGTCTGCAGGTGAGCGGTACCGCGCTGGCCGCGACACTTGGCGCCAAGCTGCTGCCGACCGTCAACGCGGTGCTCGATCGCGCCAACGTGTTCACCGATCGCGTCACCAAATGGACGGCCGCTAATCCCGGCCTTGCCCGGTCGCTTGCGGTAGGCGCCGCCGCCTTCGCAGCACTGTTCCTTGTCCTAGGCGGCGGTGCGATCCTGATCGCCGGCCTGGTCGCGCCCTTTGCGGCACTGTCTGCCACGGCAACCCTGCTCGGCGTGGGGATGCTGCCGCTGATCGGCATCGTCGGGGGCGTGGTGCTCGGCGTCGTCGCGCTCGGTGCGGCGGCCTATGCGATCTATGCAAATTGGGGTGGGATCAGCACTTGGTTTGCCGGGCTGTGGGAGGGGATCAAGTCCGCGACCTGGGCAGCGATCCAGTTCGTCGGCCGCGTGCTGCTCAACTTCACGCCCCAGGGCCTGATGGTACAGGGGTTCATGGCGCTGCTCGCGTGGATGCAGGGGCCGCTGGGGCAACGGATGATCACTGCCGGCGGCGATATCGTGCGCGGCATCATCACCGGCATTGTTGGCATGCTAGGACGGCTCAAGGAAACGATCGTCGGCGCTGCCTCGGCTGCCGCGAGCTGGTTCAAGAGCAAGCTCGGCATCCACTCCCCCTCGCGCGTGTTCGCGTCGTTCGGCGGGTTCATGATGCAGGGGCTCGATCAGGGGCTCGCACGTGATCAGAATCGTCCGGTCGACCGTATCGACCGGCTGACAGGCCAGCTCAGCGCCGCGATGGCGCGCGGGCAGGATAGCACCATGGGCCGCCTGGCCGGCGCCATCGCCACCGGCACCGCCGCGCTGGCGGTCGGATCGGCCGCGGCGAGCCCGGCGGCGCCGCGCGGCGCCGCTGCGCCCGTGCCATCGGTCACCATCACCATCGGCGCCGGCGCCATCGTCATCCAGCAGCAGCCCGGCCAATCGGACACCGATCTTGCTCGCGAGATTCGTGCCCAGCTTGAGCAGTTGCTCCGATCGGGCGTCGGCGCCGGCCGCCGCACGTCCATGGCGGACCGCCCCGATGGAGACGATCAATGAAGCTCTTGAGCCTCGGCATGTTCGTCTTCTCGATCGATACGCTCGCCTATGACGAGCTGCAGCGGAAGCGCGCCTGGCGTTTCGCCACGAACGGGCGCGTCGGCACCAAGGACGCGATCCAGTTCACCGGCGCCGACCTGGAACAGGTGACGCTCTCGGGCAGCACCCATATCGACCTGGCCGATGGGCGGGTCTCCCTCGATCAGCTGATCGACATGGCCGGCGAGGGCGAGGATTGGCCGCTGGTCGACGGTCGGGGAAACGTGCTCGGCAACTTCGTGATCACCGCCATCGACGAGCGCCAGCGCCACTTCCTGCCCGATGGCCAGCCGCGCCAGATCGATTTCGGCATCGACCTGCTCGAAGCGCCGGATGCCGGCCAATGACGCCGACACCCGACTTCCGCATCACGCTCGACGGCAAGGATCTGTCACCCAAGATCCGCCCCCGGCTGATCAGCCTGCGGATTACCGAGAAGCGCGGCGGCGATGCCGACCAGCTCGACGTGGTGCTCGACGATAGCGATGGGCGCCTTGCCCTGCCGCCCGAAGGCGCGGTGCTCACGGTCGCCCTCGGCTGGAAGGCCGGCGACGGCGTCGCGATCGGCCTGGTCGACAAGGGCCGTTTCAAGGTGGACGAGGTGGAGCACTCCGGGCCTCCGGATACAGTGACGATCCGGGCCAGCGCGGCGGACTTCGCGAGCGCGCTGACCACGCGGCGCGAACAGAGCTGGCACGGCACCACCCTCGGCGCGATCGTTCAGGCAGTCGCCGGCAGGCATAAGCTACAGGCGCGCTGCGCGCCCGCTCTGGCGTCGGTCGCAGTAAAGGCGGCCTCGCAGGAGCGGGAAAGCGATATCGCGCTGCTACGCCGCCTGGGGCGGGAGCATGATGCCGTCGCAACCATCAAGGCCGGCTCCCTGATCTTCGCGCCGATCGGCGCCGGCATCACGGCCACAGGCAAGGCGCTCCCCGGCGTCATCATTCGCCGTCGTGACGGCGATCGGCACAGCTACCGCGTCGAGAAGCGCGAAGCGGCGGGCAAGGTGGTCGCGGAATGGCACGACCGCAAAGGCGCGCGGAAGAAGAAGGTGACCGCCGGGAGCGGCGAAGGAACGGAGCGGAAGCTGGCTCGCGTCTATGCGAGCGAAGCCGAAGCCAACCGCGCTGCTGCTGCCGAAGCGAAGCGCGCCGGCCGCGCGCCGCGCAGCCTGGATTTGGCCCTTGCCTTCGGCCGCGCCGATCTGTCGCCCGAACAACCGGTCACGGCGCAGGGGTTCAAGGCAGATATCGACGCGCAGCGATGGCTGATATCCGAGGTCGACCACCAGCTGAACGGTCGCGGCGGCTATACCACGGGCATTAAGCTTGAGCTTCGAGGCTAAACTCGCCGCCCAATGAAGCTGATGCGACCAACGATGTTCACTTCCTCAACAGATGCTTCATCAGGCGGCACCCGATCATTGTCCGATAGGATCATGACCTTTTCGCCCCTGATCCGCAGGCGCTTGATCATACCAACTTCACCAATGGTGAAAGCCCACAGTGCGTCTTGCTCGCGCACAACGCGCTGAGAGCGGTCGATCAACACCAGATCGCTATCGTTGATCGTGGGAGCCATCGAATCCCCTCGCCCGCGCGCAAAGGTGAGAAGAACCGGCGGTGTATGCGTGATCGTCTCGATGAAGCCACGAGGGAAAAGTCTGATCGCCTCCTCGACCCCGACGTCCATGAAGGTACCGCCCATGCCATACTCAAGATCGATCGACGCGATCGGAACGAGGTCGAGCTGCTCAGCCATCTCTTCCTTGCTGAGCACAGCGGGCATCAGTGTCTCTGGATCATCGGTCTCGCCACTCAGGAATTGCACCGATGTGCCAAGCGCCGAGGCGATCTTGTGAAGGTGGGCAGAGCTGCGCGACTCCCCGCGAATCAACGCGCTTACTGTGCTCTGTCGAAGGCCGACGCGGCGTGCCAGCTCCGACTGCGAAAGCTTAGCCGCCTGCAGGCGATCCGCGATCCGTTCCCCTACGCTCATAGGAACATCGTCTAACGATACGACGTTAGATGCCCACATCGTTTTTCCTCTTGCATGTCTAACGTCATGCCGTTAGTCGGCAGATATGTCGTTAGAAACGAACCAAGACACGCCGCTTGCCAAGGCTGTTCGGACCGCAGGTTCTCAATCCGCGTTCGGTCGCTGGATTAACCGCCGGCAGTCGACGGTGTACGGCTGGCTCAAGGAAAATAAGCCACTTCCCGCCGAGCATGTGCTGGAAGTTGAACGCTTGAGCGGCGTCTCTCGCCACGAGCTTCGTCCTGACATCTACCCACAAGATAACCCCTCAGCGGCTAACGGAACCCCTGTAGCGTCCGTAGCTCCCACGCCGATCGCCGTCTCGTGCGAACGTAACGCCATTTTGCCGATAGGTCGGGCGCATGACTGAGCTTTCGTCTCACAACGTTCGTACGCTCGGCCATCTCGTCGCAGCGCTCGTGGACCTTCAAACGAAGGGCGCAGAGCTGCAGAAGGAGCCGATCGGCATCGCAAATATCGACAACGCCGCAGGCTGGACCGTTGCGCTCGAGAAAAACGAGCTCGGTCTGTTCGAAGTCCGGTTTTCGAGGCCGCAACGTGGCTAATCTCGCACCGAATAACCCCACGGGTCGCACCTGGGGCCCGGCCACCACCATCGTAACGTGCTCCCGCGATGGTGGTGGCCACCTTAACCGTATCGAGGTGCGACAATGACGAAGCAGCGCATCCCCGGCACCTGGGCACACGCAGCCTTCACCATCGGCGAACGGATTGGTGCCAAGCGCGCCGCTGCGGCCGCCCAGGTCGGCGAACGAACCTTCTACAACTGGGCCGATCCGGATCTGGAGACGACGCCGACCCTGACGCAGGCATTCGCCCTCGACTTGGCGTTCGCAGACGCAGGGGGCGAGGAGCTTCCGTTTCTCGCAGTCTATCAAGCGGCGAGCGCGTGTCGTGCGATCGTGGTCGAGCCGTGCTGTCTCGCCTTGGTCGACGAGATCGCGGAGACCGCCAAGGAATTTGGCGAAGCCGTCGAACATTCGCTCGCTGCCGCCCGCCCTACCGCATCGCGAAGCCAAGTGCTCCGCGCCATGACGGAAGCGGTGGAGCTGCAGCAGGCCACCAAAAATATCGTGCGCCGCCTAGGCGCCATCATTCGCCGTGGCGCGGGGCCACGACTTCAAGCGGGGGTTCCTCATGAGGGCCAAACGAAGCCTACATTTTGCGTGTCCGGAGTGCAAAAGTCCGGTCACCTGCCGGACAAGCGAGCAAGTGACGCACACCGTGCGCGAGGCGCGGATGCTTTGCGACAATGACGAATGCGGGTGCGCCTTCGTCGTTCAGATCATCGCGGTTCGATTCGTTGTGCGCGGCATGACGCCCAATCCCGCCCTGCACTTGCCGGTGGGCAAATGGCGAGAGCCTGCAAACGACGACGTGCCGCCAACTCCGGCCAATGACGACAAGGTCGCTGACGAACTTGTGAGCGGCTGACGCCCGCCGGCACCCGCCGGCTGAATCAAACCCCCGAATGCCCCGCCCGAAGCACCCCGCTTTCGGGAACGCCCCCCGCTTGCCTGCGAAAGATCACACCTCCCGATGCGCGACGATTTGCTCAAGGACGTCCTGGCCAACCTGAAGCGAGATTTTGGCTTCAAGGAAAAGGGCGCCTGGCTGCAGGAAGGCCGGTGCGAGCAGTGTGGCAAGAAAGAAGCCTATGCGCGCGCTGACAACCCCTGGGTGGTGAAGTGCGGCCGCCAGAACAGGTGCGGCGCCGACACCCACGTCAAGGATCTCTATCCCGAGCTCTTCGAAAACTGGTCGAACCGGCATAAGCAGAGCCGCGAGGAGCCGAATGCCGCGGCCGATGCGTACCTGCTACACGCTCGCGGCTTCGACCTCGCGCCCCTGCGCGGCGCCTTCGCGCAGGAATGGTATCGCGATCAGGACCTCGGCCTCACCAGCGCCACGGTGCGCTTTCCGCTGCCCGGTGCCGGCTATTGGGAGCGGTTGATCGATCAGCCCAGCCGCTTCGGGAAGAAGAAGGCGCGGTTCAGCGTAGGATCGAGCTGGCGCGGCAACTGCTGGCTCTACCCGAAGCACGACATGCAGGGTCTCGCCCGCGCGGGCGAGGTTTGGATCACCGAGGGCATCTTCGACGCGATCGCGCTGATCCAGAAGGGCAAGCTGCACGCCGTCTCGGCGATGTCCTGCAACGTCTATCCCGAGCACTTCCTTGCCGAGCTGCGGCGCGTGTGCGGCGAGATGAACATCCCCACGCCGAAGCTGATCTGGGCCTTCGATGTCGGCGCGGCTGGCGTGAAGTTTACCCGCAAATTCGTCGAGCAGGCGCGCAAGGATGGCTGGCGCTGCGGCGCCGCCCAGGTGCGTCCTGACGGCGAAGGGGAAAAGCGCGATTGGAACGATCTGGGCCAGCTCGACAAGCTAGAGCCGGGTGACCTCGACGAATATCGCTGGAATGGCGAGATCACGATCGCGGCGACTGCCGGGGCGAAAGCGCTGCTCGTTTATGAGCGCAAGAGGCTCGAGTCTTTCCCGCTCACCTTCGGCGGCAAGCAGCTCTGGGCGAACTTTTCGATCGAGCGGATTCAGGGCGAGCTGCAGTCGCTGCTCGAAAGCCAGGATCCGGAATTCGCCGACTTCGCGGCGCTCCCGTTCGACGATCAGTGGAACAAGGCCGCCGAGCGCGCTGTCGCGATCGAAGAGCTGGCAAACTGCACCTTCCGCACTCTCTATTTTCAGCGCGATCCCAACCTTGAAGAGGGCGCCTACTTCCTTCGCGTCTCCTTCCCCAACGGGCAGCAGCTGAAAGCCACCTTCACCGGCGCCGCGTGCTCCGGATCGGGCGACTTCAAGAAGCGCCTGGCGAGCGTCGCCCCCGGCGCGCAGTGGACCGGCAATCAGTATCAGATCGACAAGCTGATGCAGCAGCAGTGGACGAACATCCGCGTCGTCGATGCGATCCAGTTCACCGGCTATTCGATCGACCACGAGGCTTGGATTTTCGGCGACGTCGCCGTCCACAAGGGCCGCGTCTATCAGCCGAACGACGAGGATTTCTTCGTGCTCGGCAAGCGATCGGTGAAGCTGCGCACCTCTGAGCGCATGCTGCGAATCGACTACGATGCCGACAAGCTCGACCTGAGCTGGCTGGAGCCGCTGCACACAGCCTACGGGCCAAAGGGCGTCGTCTCCCTCGCCTTCTGGTGCCTGGCGCTGTTCGCCGACCATATTCGCCGCGAGCAGGACAGCCTGGGCTTCCTAGAAATGACCGGCGAGCCGGGCACCGGCAAGACGACGCTGCTGGAATTCCTCTGGAAACTGCTCGGCCGCGTCAATTACGAAGGCTTCGACCCAACCAAGGCGACCAGCGCCGGCATCGCGCGCACGCTGGGCCAGGTGGGCAACCTGCCGGTGGTGCTCATCGAGGGCGACCGCAATCAGGATACGCCCCACAGCAAGCGCTTCGAGTGGGACGAGCTAAAAACCGCCTATAACGGCCGCGCGGTACGCACCCGCGCAATCGCGAATGGCGGCATGGAAACCTTCGAGCCGCCGTTCCGCGGCGCCGTGGTGATCGCCCAGAACGCGCCCGTGGAAGCCTCGCCTGCTCTGCGCGAGCGCATCATGGGCATGCACTTCGACAAGTCGCTCTTCTCGGCCGCCGGCAAGCGGGCGGGCGAGGCACTGTCGCGCGCGGACGTGGAAACGCTCTCCGGGTTCGTCGTGCATGTGGTGAAGGCCGAGGAGGCGATCCTCGCCGAATACCGCAAGGCGTTCGCCAAGCGCGAGACTGCGCTCGCAATGATCGAGGGCGTGCGCAACGGCCGCCTGGTCAAGAACCATGCCCAGATCGCGGCGATGCTCGACGCGATGGCGGCGACGCTGCTCAAGCCGCTGCCCTCGCGCGTCGTGGGCGAGGCGCACGACCTGATCGGCCAGATGCTGCTGGAGCGGCAACGCTCGGTCGAAACCGATCACCCGAGCGTCGAGCTGTTCTGGGAGCGCTTCGACCACATCGAGAGCCTGGAAGATCCGCGCACCGAGCGGCCGATTGATCACAGCCTCAATCCCGAGCTGATCGCCATCAACCTTCCGCAATTCGAGACGCGGTGCGCCGACCTGCGCCTGCAGCTCCCCTGCCTGATCACCGAGCTGAAACGGCTCCTCAAGGGCTCGAAAGCCCGCCGTTTCGTCGACGTGAAGTCCGTCAAATCGAAGACCGGCAAAACCGTGACCTGCTGGGTCTTCGCCAACCCTCCCGAACGTCAACAAGCCAAAGCGAAGGAGCACTTTTGATGCTGCTGCCCAACACGCACGTCCCCGGCACCCGCAAGGCGCCGACCCGCATGACTGCCGCCCTCTACCTGGAGCTGCGCCGCAGGGCGGCGGGCCTCACCCGCTACGATCTGGCCCGCCGCCTCAGCCAGGCGCGTGCCTTCCCGCTCGATCGCGCCGCCGCGCTGCGGCTGATCGAGCAGCTGGAGCGCCCCGGCACGAGCGCCAAGCACCGCGAAGTGATCGCGGCGATCGCCAAGATCATCCCGCTCGACGTCGCGACCTATGACCAGCTCGCGAACGATCCGGTAGGCCGCCACCCCACTGTCTGCATGCGCTGCGGCTGCACCGCGGACAAGCCCTGCACCGGCACCGCCGGCGTCTGCACGCTGGAGCGCGGCACCTGCACCCGCTGTCAGAGCGGCGCGGCGCAGTGAGCACCTTTCGCCGCGTCCTCGGCTGCAACTGCGCCACCTGCCAGCCCAAGGCCAGCCCGGCCGCACGGCTGATCCTCAACCTTCCCGGCGGCCTCGTCGTCGGGTTCGTGATCACCTGTCTCGCAAGGATCTACCTGTGACCACCATGACCATGCGCCAGGAGCGCGCTGGCGACGGCTCGCTGCGCCACGTGCCCACCCCGTTCGTGCCCGCCGCCGGCAAGGGAAAAAAGGCGACCAAGCCCGCAGACCCGATCAAGGCAAATCCCGACGCATCGGCACAGCAGCTCAGGCAGCTACTTGAGCGCATAGAGCGTCTTGAGGAGGAAAAGGCCGGAATCGCAGGCGACATAAACGATGTCTACGCCGAGGCGAAATCGACCGGCTTTGACGTCAAGACCATGCGCACGATCGTCAAATTGCGGCGCATGGATAAGCACCACCGTGAGGAAGCGGCGGCCTTCCTCGAAACTTACACTTCGGCGCTCGGGCTGTGACGGTGATGGATAAGCGCACCGTCCGCGCGATCACGCGCGAGATCTCCACTCTTGCCCTCATTGTGGCAGTGTTCCTGGTCGCGCTTGCCCAGCATCGGCCTGCGACGGCTTGCTACAACGCTCAGGCGGAGGTTAGCCAATGATCCGCTTCAATCGCCAACGCGCCTATGCAGGTGCCCGCGCCGCCGCCACCGCCCTGCTGTCGATCGGCGTCATGTTCGCGCTGTTCATCATGGCAATCGCAACAGTCGCAGGGGAGCGGCGCCGATGAAGCGCCGCCGTTCTTCCCCGACCGCGCCGTTGTGCGACGTCATCGGCTGCGGCCGTGCCGGTGTCGATAGCTTCGACGGTTCGTCTGCCTCGCGATTTGCAGAGACGCTTCCGGCTCTGGAGCGCGCGCGCCAGCAGATCGACCTCGAAGGATACCTCGCACGGAGGGCGGCCTAATGCCTATCAGCCCGGAAAATCGCGTGCGCTATCCAGCGGATTGGCCGGTCACCAGCCTGCGTATCCGGAAGGAACGAGCCGGCGATCGGTGCGAGTGCCAGGGGGAATGTGGGCACCCGCATGACGGTCGCTGCCCCGAGGTGAACGCCGCCCTGCATAGCGTCACCGGCTCAACGGTGGTGCTCACCGTCGCGCACCTCGACCACCAGCCCGAGAACTGCGCGGAGGAGAACCTCCGCGCCATGTGCCAGCGTTGCCACCTCGGCTACGACCGCGATTACCACGCATTCAACGTCCGACAGACGATGTCCCGCCGGCGGCTGCAGGCCGCCGGCAACCTTGAACTGTTTGGCGGCGACTTGGGCACCCCGACTCTGCCGGCGCTCCCGGAGGTACTCGCGCCGCCCGCCCCCGCCTCGGCCAATTGGCCATTCGGCGAGCTGCGCCCAGGCGGCTATGGTGTGATCTATGCAGACCCGCCTTGGCGCTTTGCAAACTTCTCGGCCAAGGGCAAGGCCAAGAACCCGCTGGCACATTACCCGTGCATGTCGATCGCGGATCTAGCCCGCATGCCCGTCGCGCGGCTCGCCGCGCCCGATTGCGCGCTGATCATGTGGGCGACGGCGCCGCTGCTCGACCGCGCGATCGAGCTGCTGCGAGCATGGGGCTTCACCTTCAAGAGCGCCGGTGCCTGGGCGAAGCGCACGTCGACCGACCGCACCTGGGCGTTCGGCACCGGCTATGTCCTCCGTTCGGCGGCCGAGTTCTATCTCGTCGGCACGATCGGCAAGCCCCGCGTCCAGTCGCGCCGCGTGCGCAACCTGCTCGTCGCGCCCGTACGTGAGCACAGCCGCAAGCCCGACAGCATGATTGCCGACGTCGAAGCGCTCTACGCCGGCCCCTATGTCGAGTTGTTCGCCCGCCAGCGCCGGCCAGGCTGGGATTGCTGGGGCAACGACGTCGATCTGTTTCCGGAGCTGGCACAATGACGACAGCTCAGGAGGAATTTTCAGCGCCAGAGGCGGTGAACGAGTGGGCGTCTGCCTTGGTGGCTAAGTGGGCAGGAAACACGCATGCAATTCACAAGCGGCCGCCTTTTCGAGCCCATAGCTTCGATGCAGATCACCGCTATTGGGTGGTCGGCAGCTCATTCGTGTCAGTGCTCCATGGCTGGCACGGTAGCGAGGCGACTGCAGCGGCGCTCGCGGATCTGCTGAACGCCGCCGACGAGGCGCGCATCAACATGCACCGATTCGCCGAATCGGAGACCATCGGGCATGGATGAGCTTCCTATCAGCGTCTTGCTCAAGCGGGTGCGGCGTGCCGCCCGCCTGGGCGAGCGCCTGCACCTCGACACGGAGCATGCGCGGGCGTTGATGGACCCGCGCGTGTACGCGGTGCTGTGTGAGATAGAATCAGAGGAATTCAGGGCGGAATGGCAGAGAGTAGACGAAGCGGTGCAGGTTCCCGCAAGGCCAAGGCCGGCGAAGCCCAGCGCTTCGAGCTCGGACCGTTCTGGCTTTGGTACCGGCGCGACCGCGACGACTGGAATATCTGTTGGCTCGACGGACGTGTCACTCGGCGCGCATCGACGGGTGTCGGCGGTGTCGGCGGAAATCCGCCGGAAGAAGCGAAACTCGCCCTCGTAGACCATTGGACGGCATGGAAGGCGCGGGCCGAGGCCATCATGCCAACGGGCCCGCGCGGCCCGCAAGAGGTGCTGCTCGCAGATCTAACCGCGGCTTGGCTTGAAGAGCATGTCGCGCACCTCGAAAGCCCCGAGCGCTACCTCGATAGCGTCGATCGCCTCGAAGCGTTCTGGACTGAGCTGCGCGCGCAGCAGTTGCTGCCGGAGCCGTTCACGGTGGCCAGCGTGTCGAACGCGCTGGTCGACGCTTTCATTGCTTGGCGCAACGGCCAGGGCGTTTCGGCACCCACGATCTCGCGCGACCTGGCGGCGCTCCGTGGCCCGATCAACTGGGCAGTGAAGCCGGAGATCAACCGGCTTTCGAGCGCGCCAAAAATCAAGGATGTGAAGGGCCGCAAGAAGCCGAAGGAGCTGGAGTGGAGCCCTGAGCAGGTCGCCGCACTGCTCGACGCGGCGAGGGCCGCGCCCGAGCGCGATCACGTGTTCCTGTTTATCATGATCATGCTGAGCACCCATGGGCGCGCCGAGGCGACGCTGGAGCTGGACGCGGCGCAGATCCGGCGCGGCATGATCCACTTTCTTCGCCCAGGTGAAGAGCAGACCCGCAAGCGGCGCCCGATCGTGCCGATCAGCCCCACACTCGCGCCGTGGCTGGAGGGCGCCACCGGCAAGATCATCCGGTATCGCGTGCCCACGTCGCAGAAGACCCGCGCTGCCGGTGGCCCTGACCACTACGAGCGTCCGACGAGCGACATCGGCAACGCCTTCGAGGGCGTGCTGCTCGCCGCGCACACGGCGCGGCCTGATCTAGGGTTTGCACAGCAGGCGCGCGACGAGGCAGGCGAACTGGTGTGGCTTCCGCCCCGCCGCAAGCTAGGCGAGACACGGCCCAGACCTAAGATGCGCGGCATCGGTACGCCTAACACCCTGCGCCACACCATCCACACCTGGCACAAGCGCTACGGCGTGCCCGACGCGCAGATCGACGCCGCCGCCGGTCACAGCGAAGAGGGCACCGGCGCGAACTACACGCACCTTCGCCCCGAGTATCTGCGGGAATTTATTGCCTCCACTGAGGCGTTCTGGGCGGCTGTCGAAGAGCATACCAGCGCCCATCTGCTCTATCCGCGAGAAGTAAACGTTGAGTCCATCGCCGCCATGAGATGCAGGCGATGATACTTCGGATCGCTTCTGAAATGCCCTCTCAACGTTTTTTGCGAGTAGATTTCCGAATCTGAGCCCGAGTTTGCCCGATTGCATCGAACCGCTCAAGAACCTCCGCCCAATGAGGGCTAAATGCAACTCGGACTGCCCATTCCGGAACGCGCGCCATCTTGGCGATCGTTGCAGAGGATATTTCGTCTGCATCGTACTTGGGGCGGAAATCATCGATCGCGTCACGCGGCAGCATGATCGCAATAGCCATAAGCAGGCCGGTATTATCGTTGAGAGCGGGCAACCCTACAGCAGCTTCAACGGGCAGGATTATGTCCTCAACAAGCTGCTCAACTTCATCTTTGGTTTGAGCTGTCTCGAATTTATTGTCGAGGAGGTGAAGCAATTCCTTGCACACGACGAGCCGGGCCTCGTCTTCCGGAAGGTGCTTGTTAAATCCGATTTTGCCAACGAGGTGAGTGTTGAGGGAGTTTTTGGGACGCCATTCGTATACCCAACAAATCCCGCGCAGCACACTTGGATCGAGATCCAGTGGATGGATATCAATCTGCGCAACTACACCAGAATCTTTGATGTGAGCTTCAACGTCGGCGATTTTGACCGGCAGCGACGTGTGACAGCTAAAGTGATTGAAGATATCCATAGCGGCGGTGCCTAGCACCGCCACTAGAGGATTTCTAGAGTGGCAGCCTCACTGCCACCAGGCTTTACAGCGCGGCTACAAGATCCTTGGCTTCGCGCTCACGGATGCCATAATCCAGCGCTTCGGCGGCAGAGACCGGCTCAGAGAGGCCGGTCACAATCTGCTCAATCCCATCGGTGGCAGCACGACACAGGTCGGCCACGGACAGATTGGCGGATTCGCCCCGGAAAAACTTTATGTTGCGGTGCACTCTCTCGGAATTTCCAAAGAGAGCATGCATAAACCGGCTCATTTCGGTCACTTTCGCTCTCCAGCCTCCACACAGTTCAAAACGCGAGCTAGCCCGCATAGTTGCATTATAGGAGGCAACCGCAGGCTACGGTACAGTCGACGTCAACACCTCACTGTATGGACGTCACTACACCGTTGATTCGCGACTACCACGTACATCACGAACTCGCAACGCTGGCGTTGACGACACCGTCAACACCCTTTCGCGATATGGTACGTCCGCAACGACGTACAAATGCTAATTGCGCAACTACGCTGCGTACAACGCAAGCGCGCACCTATCGAAACTGCAACCCGTTGCAACGCGTAAAGAGCCGCGAGAGCTAACCGCCGCGATACCATCGCGATACCACGATGCCAGTGCAGCCCATGACGACCTGCAGGGAGCAAGAAAAAAAGCTAATTAAGTCAGCTAGAAGGCGGTGGTGGAGCTGAGGGGAATCGAACCCCTGACCTCTGCAGTGCGATTGCAGCGCTCTCCCATCTGAGCTACAGCCCCGCCGCCTTGTCCCGGGCTGGCCCGGGAGGCGCTCCCCTTAGCGAGCCGAAACGGGCGATGCAACCAGCTTGTGGCGACTTCCAGCTGCTTTCGTATCGCCGACGACGAAGCGCCTGTGACGCAGGTTAAATTCCGGGAACCCATCCGCCCCTCTGCTCGCTTGGACGGAGCGTGACGGCAAGCATGCCGCAGCCGCCGAAATCTCAGCAGGAGAGATACGATGGACGACCGCAACAATCGCTACGGCCCCTATGGCCCCACCGGCTACAACGACAGTGGCACCCCCGGCGACTATGGCCGTGATTATGGCTCCGGCCGCGATTACACCTATAGCAGCGCACGCGATTATGCCGCCGCCGGCGAGCTTGGCCGCGGGCGCGATCGCAGCCAGCGCGACAACTGGAACCGCGGGCGCAGCCAGGATCGCTCGCGCTATGGCGCGCAGGGCTATGGCCAGCGCACCCAGGAGCGCGGCGGCTGGGACGGCGGCTGGGACGGCGGCGACAATGACTGGAGCGACACCGGTTCGCGCAGCTACAGCAACTATGGTGGCTATTCGGCTCAGGATCGTGACCGCGATTATGGCCAGCGCAACTATGGCAACAGCGACTGGGGCAACCGCGACTCCTTCGCGCGCAGCTATGGTCAGCAGGACCAGGATCGTTCGCGCTATGATCGCCAGGATCAGGGCCGCAGTGCTTATGGTTATGACCGCAACCGCGGCGAAGACCTCCGCGGCTATGATCGCGATCGCGGCTTTTTCGATCGCGCCGGCGACGAAGTCCGCTCGTGGTTTGGCGACGAGGAAGCGGAACGCCGCCGCCGCCAGGACCAGCGCTATGACGAGCAGCAGGGTCGCACCGAAGGCCATTCGGACAATCATTATGGCGAATGGCGCCGCAGCCGGATCCAGGAATTCGACCGCGACTATGACGAATATCGGAAGGAAAACGCCCAGCGTTTCCACAACGAGTTCGATACCTTCCGTACCGAGCGCACCGGCCAGCGCGACGCGCTCCGCCGCGTGACCGAGCACATGGAAGTGCTGGGTTCGGATGGCAGCCATGTCGGCACGGTGGACAAGGTTCGCGGTGACCGCATCATCCTGACCAAGAACGACACCGATGCCGAAGGTCGCCACCACTCGATCCCGTCGCGCTGGATCCAGACGGTCGACGACAAGGTGACGCTGCGCAAGACCGCGGATGAAGCCAAGAGCCATTGGCGCGACGAAGAGCAGTCGGGCGCGATGTTTGGCGAGGACAAGTCCAAGTCGACCGCGACGACCACCGATCAGACCACCACGGGCGACCGGTCGCAGGACTGGAGCACGACGGGTAATCTGAATTCGAGCTTCAAGGGCACCTACTAAGGTCCGCTGAAGCAGAATGAGGGGCCGTCCGGCAATCCGGGCGGCCCCTTCTTTATCCGATCACAGGTCGACGCGGTCCGCGTGCATCACCTTGGTCCACGCCTTGCCGAACGCCTCGACGAACGCCGCCTCGGCATCGTCGGTGGCATAGGCCTCTGCCAGCGCGCGCAGCTGCGCGTTGGAGCCGAAGATGAGATCGACGCGGGTGCCGATCCACTTGCTCTCGCCGGTCTTGCGATCGGTCGCGACGAAGCTGCCGTCGCCCTGCGCTGCCCATTTCGCGGTGAAGCTGGTGGTCAGCAGGTTGCGGAAGAAGTCGTTGGTCAGTGTTTCCGGGCGATCGGTGAACACCCCGTGTTTGGCATCGCCATGGTTAGCGCCGAGCATGCGCAGGCCGCCGACCAGCACGGTCATCTCGGGTGCGCTGAGCGTCAACAGCGCGGCGCGGTCGACCAGCAGTTCCTCTTCCGACCAGCCCATGGTGTCGCCCACATAGTTGCGGAAACCGTCCACCCTGGGTTCGAGCGCTTCGAAGCTGTGCGCGTCGGTCTGTTCCTCGCTCGCATCTGTACGCCCGGGGACGAAGGGCAGCGACAGATCATGTCCCGCCTTCTTCGCCGCCGCTTCCACCGCCGCGGTGCCGCCGAGCACGATCAGGTCGGCGAGCGACACCTTCTTGCCGCCGGTCTGGCCTGCGTTAAACTTCGCCTGGATGCCCTCCAACACGCCGAGCGCCGTGGCGAGTTCGGCCGGCTCGTTCACCGCCCAATCCTTTTGCGGCGCGAGGCGGATGCGTGCACCATTGGCGCCACCGCGCTTGTCGGTGCCGCGATAGGTGCTGGCCGAGGCCCAGGCGGTCTTCACCAGCCGCGCGATCGACAGGCCCGCACCGAGGATCTCGGTCTTGAGCGCCGCGATATCGGTCGCATCGATCAGCGGGTGGTCTACCGCCGGTACCGGGTCCTGCCAAAGCCGCGGCTCGGCCGGCACTTCGGGCCCGAGCAGCTTGGCGTGCGGCCCGCTGTCGCGGTGGGTCAGCTTGTACCAGGCCTCGGCAAAGGCATGGGCGAAGGCATCCGGATTCTCGTAGAAGTGCCGCGAGATCGCGCCATAGACGGGATCGAAGCGCAGCGCGAGGTCGGTGGTCAGCATCGTCCGGCGATGCTTCTTCGACGGGTCATGCGCGTCCGGGATCACCTCGCCCGCATCCTTCGCCACCCATTGGTGCGCGCCCGCCGGGCTCTTGGTGAGCTCATATTCATAGTCGAACAGGTTCTTGAAGAAACCCATGCCCCACTGCGTCGGTGTCTCGGTCCAGGTGACTTCCAGGCCGCTGGTGATCGTGTCGCCGGCATTGCCCGTGCCATAGCTGTTGGCCCAGCCGAGCGCCTGCATCTCGATCCCCGCGCCTTCCGGCTCCGGGCCGATATACTGGCTCGGGTCCGCGGCGCCGTGCGTCTTGCCGAAGGTGTGGCCGCCGGCGATCAGCGCAACGGTCTCCTCGTCGTTCATCGCCATGCGCGCGAAGGTCTCGCGGATATCGTGCGCGGCGAGCAGCGGATCGGGGTTGCCGTCCGGCCCTTCCGGATTGACGTAGATGAGACCCATCTGCACCGCCGCCAGGGGGTTCGACAGGTCACGCTCACCCGAATAGCGGCCGCCTGGCTTGTCGCTGGTCTGCAGCCATTCGCGCTCGGGACCCCAGTTGATGTCGCGCTCCGGCTCCCAGATATCGGCGCGGCCGCCGCCGAAACCGGCGGTCTTGAAGCCCATCGATTCCAGCGCGCAATTGCCGGTGAGGATCAGGAGGTCCGCCCAGGACAGCGCTCGGCCGTATTTCTGCTTGATCGGCCAGAGCAGCATGCGCGCCTTGTCGAGATTGGCGTTGTCCGGCCAGGAGTTGAGCGGCGCGAAACGCTGCGTGCCTGAGCCTGCACCACCACGGCCATCGCCGATGCGATAGGTGCCAGCACTGTGCCAGGCCATGCGGATGAACAGCGGGCCATAATGGCCGAAGTCCGCGGGCCACCAATCCTGCGAGTCGGTCATCAGCGCGAAGATGTCGGCCTTCACCGCGGCCAGATCGAGCTTGTGGAATTCGGCGGCATAGTCGAACTCGGCGCCCATCGGATCACCGGCGGGCGGGTTCTGGTGGAGCACGGTCAGGTCGAGCTGGTTGGGCCACCAGGTCCGGTTCGTCATGTCGAACAGGACGGCGTTACCCTCCATCTTGCCACCATGCATCGGGCATTGGGATTCGGCGTTCATTCGGGCTCTCCTTCGGGTTCGGGCCATGGTCTACGCAAAGCCTCGCACGGCCGGAGCGATCGATGAAATGGATTAGTCCGGGCACACTGATCGATCCCGCCGCTGATGTCAGTATATCCGAACGGATAGGGGTCTTCCACGTGGTGCAGACGAAACGATGTTGCGTGATCGCGGTTACGGACTTGGCTGGTTTGCCCGCCTGAAGCGGTTACACTCGCAACCAACCGCAGAATACAGAACCGGAGAGCTGCACATGACCGACGCCACCGAAGCCGATCTGACCGGCGGCACCCCCCGTCCCCGCCCCGAAGGCGAGGTCGAGACAATCGGCGGCCGCAAGCTCAAGCCAGCGACGATGATGATGGGGCACGGCTATGATCCGATGCTGTCGGAAGGCGCGCTGAAGCCGCCGATCTTCCTCACCTCTACCTTCGTCTTCCCCAATGCCGCGGCGGGCAAGCGCCACTTCGAGGGCGTGACCGGCAAGCGGCCAGGCGGGGCCGAGGGCCTGGTCTATTCGCGCTTCAATGGTCCGAACCAGGAGATCTTGGAAGACCGTCTTGCCATCTGGGAAGAGGCTGAGGACGCGCTCGCCTTTTCGTCGGGCATGTCGGCGATCGCCACCTTGTTCCTGTCGATGGTCAAGCCGGGCGACACGATCGTCCATTCGGGTCCGCTCTATGCAGCGACAGAGACGCTGATCTCGCGCATCCTGGGCCGGTTCGGTGTCCAGTGGCTCGACTTCCCGGCGGGCGCCACGCGCGAGGAAATCGACGCGGTGCTTACAAAGGCGTCGACCGGCAATGTCGCGCTGATCTATCTGGAGAGCCCGGCCAACCCGACCAACGCGCTGGTCGACGTGGAAGCAGTCGCCGCCAGCCGCGACGCGATCTTCACGGGCGACACCAAGCCGCCAATCGCGATTGACAATACCTTCCTCGGCCCGCTCTGGGCGCAGCCGCTGCGGCAGGGCGCGGATATCGTCGTATACTCGCTGACTAAATATGCGGGCGGCCATTCGGACCTGGTCGCGGGCGGCGTGCTCGGCACCAAGGCACACATCAACACGATCCGGCTGATGCGCAACACGATCGGCACGATCTGTGATCCCAACACTGCGTGGATGCTGCTCCGCTCGCTGGAGACGCTGGAGCTCCGCATGAGCCGCGCGGGCGAGAATGCCGCCAAGGTATGCGAATTCCTCGCGAGCCATCCCAAGGTGGAGAAGGTCGGCTATCTCGGCTTCCTGGAGCGCGGCGAAGACAAGCGTCAGGCCGATATCTACCGTCGCCATTGCACCGGCGCAGGTTCGACCTTCTCGCTCTACCTCAAGGGCGGCGAGAAGGAAGCGTTCGCCTTCCTCGACGCGCTCAAGATCGCCAAGCTGGCGGTGAGCCTGGGCGGCACCGAGACGCTTGCTTCGCATCCGGCGGGGATGACGCATTTGTCGGTCGCCGAGGACCGCAAGCAGGCGCTGGGGATCACCGACAATCTCGTCCGCATCTCGATCGGCGTCGAGGATGCCGACGACCTGATCGCCGACTTCGAAAATGCGCTGAAGGCGGTGTGATCCTCACGCTCCCCTCCCGCTCGCGGGAGGGGAGCGCTTCTACTTCAGCGTCCGCGCCGCTTGCTCGACCAGATCCGCCATCTGCTGCTGATCCTTCAGCGAAGGATGGAAGTTGCAGGCGGTGAATTCCAGCGGCGGCACGGCCACCGGCGTCGTGCCCGTCGCCGCCGCGACCGCGCGTACGTCCGCGATAAAGGCCGGCGCCCCCATCAACAGGAATCGCGCACTTGGGTTCGCCGCCTGCAACTGGCGCACAAACGCGACATATTTGGCGTGATAGTCGGCGTGCAGCGCCGCCGCGTCCTTCCACGCCTCACCGGCATGGACGGGGGTCGAGAAGTCGTTGGTGCCCAGGTTGATCACGATCAGCTGCGGCTTCCAGCCATCCCGCACTGCGGGCGCCGCCTCGCCGGGGATGGCGCGTGGGTAGAGCACCGGCAGCGTCTCGCCCGGGCTGCCGCCCGCATAGTTGCGCACCACCCCCCGGCCCGAAAAGGCGATCACGCGATACTCGTCATCCCATTTCTTGGCGAGCAGCGGGCCGAAGGCCAGCTGGGTGTTGGTCGTGTCGTGAACCTTCTCCGGGGTGCAATCGCGCGTGGTCGCGGTGTCGCCATAGCCGACGCTGTGCGAGTCCCCGATGAACTCCACCTGGCGCGCATGTACCGGCGGTGCGAGCGGTGTGCCGTTGGTCGTGACGCCGATCATCCGGCTATAGCCGCGCTGCGTTTCGGTCAGCTTTTCGACCCGGATGACGTGCTCGCCGTCTGCCAGTCCGTCGAAGCGGCGCTGCACCTTGCCCGGCTTCTCCAGCACCGCGCGCTCGACCCCGTCGATCAGCACGGCGAGAAGATCGGTATCGGCCTCGACCGAGACCGTCACCGCGGTTCCCTTGAACCGTCCCTCGAAATAGACGCCGGGCCAGCCGAAGCGGCCATCGGCGGTCACCCGGCCGCCAGCATGCAGCGGTACGGACGTTTCGGCAGGCGCGAGCATCAGCGCGGCGACAAGGGCAAGGCGAAGCATGGTGCCTGCCTAGCAACCCGCTCGCGCCGCGTCAGCCCCAGAGCCGCTCGCGATAGGCCTCGAAGCAGCGTGCGCCGCAACGCAGGCGGATCAGCGCGCCTTCGGCCATTGCGGTTGCACGGCGCGGATCCTCTTCCACGGCAGGGCGGATCGCCTCACGATTCCAGTCTTCGCTATGCTTGATGTCGAGCACCGCGTGCAGCGTGAAGTAGCGCGCTTCCTTGGGGCTCAGGCCGACGCGCTTCAGCCCTTCGGCGGTCGCGGCGGAGCGGCCCGGCGCGGTCAGCTCGATTACGCCCAGCGCGCCCACCGAATGCCAGGCATAGCGACGGCTGCTCGCCATCGCGGTCATCGCATTGGCGAGGCACAGGCTTTCCCACACGGTATTCTCGATCACGGGCGTCACGGCCAGCGTCTCGACCAGCGCGTCAAGCATCGGGCCGTGCATGCCCTTCTCGGTGCCGTGACCCATCTCGTCCCAGTAGTTGCGGGCGAGTTCGAGCTTGGGGCGCGTCGGCAGCTTGACCTGCGTCATCGCAACGAGATCGTCGAACCCCGCCTCGCCAGCGGCTTCCTGCTCGAAGAACCATCGAAGCTCGTCTCGGTCTGCCATGTCGGCGAGCCAGGGGAACAGTGGATCGCCCTGCCCCGGTCCGGTCGCTTTCAGCCCCTCGAACCAGTCGATGAAGCCGTCCACATCGGTCGGCGCCTCGGCAGCCTCCTCGACGATTTCGGCGCGCAGCTCTTCGAGAAAGGCGCCCTGCAGCCGCTCCATGCGGACGTCGCGCTCGAAACGGCGCTGCCAGTCGTCGGACGGGAAGCCCGGTTCCAGACGCTCCCGGTTCCAGTGGGCGAGGCCACGCTGAAAACTGTCGGTCAAAAACTGCGAGCGGATGCGTGGCGCGAAATCGCGCGCGAGCGTTGCCATGGGAAAGTCTCTCCTGCTTGGCCGCCTTAACCCGTGGCCGACAAGGGGAGTTCCGGGCGATTCAACCAGATCAATCACTTGGCAGTCGCTGATCTGTCATGTTCGAGCGGAAGAAGGTCGCAACCAGGCCTTGCCCATTGCGCATGCACCGGGTGCATCCACCCCTACCAAGTAGGTAATTGCAACAATTGCACGCGGCTCGGTAGGTCTGCATCGCCGCCAAAGATGCAGTTCGGAGAGGATCCATGTCGCGTATCGCCCATCCCGGACTTGCCGCCAAGGTCACCACCGCCAACCACGCCGCCTCGTTCATCGCCGATGGCATGACGGTGGGGATGAGCGGCTTCACCGGCTCCGGTTATCCCAAGGCGGTGCCGATCGCGCTCGCCGCGCAGATCGAGGCGGAGCACGCCGCCGGCAAGCCGATGCGGCTCAAGGTATGGACCGGCGCCTCGACCGGCCCGGAACTGGACGGCGCGCTCGCCCGCGTCGACGGCATCGCCGCCCGGCTGCCCTACAATTCGGACCCGATCGCCCGCGAGAAGATCAACGCCGGCGAGATGGACTATGTCGACCTCCATCTCAGCCAGGTCGCACCGCTCGCCTGGGAGGGGTTCCTCGGACAGCTCGACGTCGCGGTGATCGAGGTTGCCGGCATCCGCGAAGACGGATCGCTGATCCCCTCCTCCTCGGTGGGCAATAACAAGACCTGGCTCGATGTCGCCAAGCGCGTGATCCTGGAGGTCAACAGCTGGCAGAACCCCGCGCTGGAGGGGATGCACGACATCTATTACGGCACCGCGCTGCCGCCCAACCGCGTGCCGATCCCGCTCACCGCGCCCGACCAGCGCATCGGCCAGCCGACGCTGCGCTGCGATCCGCACAAGGTGATCGCGGTGGTCGAGACCAACGCCCCCGATCGCAACCTGCCCTTCGCTGCACCCGATGCCAGCGCGATCGCCATCGCCCAGCATCTGATCGAGTTCTTCCGCCACGAAGTCGGCAAGGGCCGCCTGCCGCCCTCGCTGCTGCCGCTGCAATCGGGAGTGGGCAACATCGCCAATGCGGTGCTCACAGGCCTCCTGACCGCGCCGTTCGAGAACCTCACGGCCTATACCGAGGTGCTGCAGGACGGGATGCTCGACCTGCTGGCGGCGGGCAAGCTGCGCATGGCAAGCTGCACCGCCTTCTCGCTGAGCCCCGGCGCTGCCGAGCGACTCAATCAGGATCTCGACCATTTCCGCGATCGCATCCTGCTGCGCTCGCAGGAGATCAGCAACCATCCCGAGGTGGTGCGGCGGCTCGGCTGCCTGGCGATGAACGGGATGATCGAGGCCGATATCTACGGCAACGTCAACTCCACCCACATCATGGGCTCGCGCATCCAGAACGGCATCGGCGGATCGGGCGACTTCGCGCGCAACGCCTATATTTCGATCTTCATGTCGCCCTCCACCGCCAAGGGCGGGTCGATCTCGTCGATCGTGCCGCACGTCTCCCACGTTGATCACATCGCGCAGGACGTACAGATCGTGGTGACCGAACAGGGCCTGGCCGATCTTCGCGGGCTGGCGCCGCGCAAGCGCGCCGAGCAGGTGATCGAGCGCTGCGCCCATCCGACCTACAAGCCGATGCTGCGCGACTATTACGAGCGTGCGCTGGCCGGCAGCTATGGCAAGCAGACCCCGATGCTGCCGGGCGAAGCACTCGCCTGGCATCAGCGCTTCCTCGATACGGGATCGATGCGGTAGAATTCCCTAACGGCACTTCCACGAGCAGCAACATGCACCCCACCACGCTATCGCGGTGGGAAATCGCGGCGATCCGCGTCGCGTGAAGGGGATTTCGCGCGTGGCTGCAGGCAGTGCACCTCCCATCGACGTCGACCCGCTGGAGCAATCGATCCGGCGGCGGGTGGTGCTGGCCACGATCGCCATCCTGCTGATGATCGCCGCGCATATTGTGGGGCCGCTGGTTCGTACCGAGGGGTCGAAGGCGGTGGATCTGCTGACCGAGTTCGGCAGCGCCATCACCGCGCTGTTCCTGCTGCTGCTCGGCACGCCCAAGATCCTGCGCGCACTTCGCGAACGGCGCGAAGATGCCGCCATCGCCCATGCGGAGCGGATGCAGGTCAACCACCTCTTCCGCATGACCGAACTGCTGCAGAGCGCCAATGGCTATGGCGATGCCAATGCGGTGCTGGGATCGACGATCGATTCGCTGCTCCAGGGCTTTGGCGGCGCGCTGTACGTCTTCAACAACTCGCGCGACCGGCTGGAGCTTTCCGCCACCTGGAACTGGCCGGAAACCGACACACTACGGCCGATGCTGATGCCCTCGCAATGCTGGGCGCTGAAACGCGGCAAGGCGCATCTCAACGCCGACACGCAAGGTGCCCTGCGCTGCGATCACCATATCGGCGCGGCGACGGTGCTTGAACTGCCGATGACCGCGCATGGCGAGATCCGCGGCATGCTGAAGATCGGCACCGCCCTTCCCGACGCCGCAGCACAGCTTGCGCGCATCCAGCCCATCGCCACCGCCATCGCCGACGCCATGTCGCTCGCGATCTCGAACATCGCCTTGCGCGAAACGCTGCGAACCCAGGCGCTGCGAGACCCGCTGACCGGCTTGTACAACCGGCGCTATATGGAAGATGCGCTGACCCGATTGTCCGCGCTTGCCGAACGCACCGGCACCCCCCTTTCCGCGATCATGATCGATCTCGATCACTTCAAGAAGCTCAACGACGCATTCGGGCATGCCGTCGGGGACACAGTGCTGCGTGAGGCGGCGGCGCAGATCGTGGGGGCGCTTCGCGTATCCGATGTCGCGTGTCGCTATGGCGGCGAGGAACTGCTGGTGATCCTGCCCGAATGTAGCTTGACCGAAGCCAAGACCAAGGCGGAGGTGCTCCGCGAGCGTATCGAAGCGCTGTCGAGCGTGCAGGGCGCGACGATCTCCGCCTCGTTGGGCGTCGCCTCCCTGCCCGAGAACACGCGCACGATTGCCGACCTGCTGCCGATGGCCGACGCTGCGATGTATCAGGCCAAGGAGGCCGGACGAAACCGCGTCGTCGCGGCGCCTGCACAGGAATCGCCAATGCTGCCGCTCGCGGCGGAGTGATCGCGGGCGGGCTTCCGTCCTCAGCTTTGCTCGGTTAAGCCTTGGCAATGCAGGGGACCTTTCAGCGCGCCGCGCTCGCACTCGCCGCCACGTCGCTTCTCGCGACGCCGCTCGCCGCCCAGACCGGCTATGAGCATGCCGATCCGCTGGTCGGCACCGGCGGAGAGGGGCACACCTTCCCTGGCGCGGTGGCGCCCTTCGGGATGGTCCAGCTGAGCCCCGACACCGATACCGGCTGCGCGATCCGCGAATGCTATGGCCATGCTGCCGGCTACCGGCATGGCGACCCGACCATTCAGGGCTTCTCGCTGACCCACTTTTCGGGCGCGGGCCATTCCGACCTCGGCGACTTCCTGATCGCAGCGGTGGCGGGCGACACCGTGCCGCTGGAGCCGGGTGACCCGAAGAAACCCGGCTCGGCGGGCTATCGCTCACGCTTCACCCATGCCGACGAGGTCGCGCGGCCGGGCTATTATGCGGTGACGCTGCAGGACCAGGGCGTCCGTGCCGAGATGACTGCGGGCACCCGGGTCGCGGTGGAACGCTATGCCTTCCCGGCTGGCAAGGCGGCGCACCTGGTGCTCGATCTGCGCAGCTCGCTGTACAATTATCCCGGCAAGATCCTCTGGTCCTCGGTGCGGGTGCGGCCCGACGGGACGATCACCGGCGCGCGCGAGACGCGCGGCTGGGCGCCGGCGCGCAAGCTGTTCTTCGCGATCCGCCCCTCGGCGCCGCTCAAGTCCCATGCCTTTGTCGATACCGAAGGCAAGATACCCTATCGCGGCTTTCAGGGGCCCGGCCGCGGCGATGACGGCGTCGCGCAGCTGCAGGGCCGCTCGATCGTGGCGCGGCTTGATTTCGGCATGCTCGACCGGCCGCTCGAACTCCGCGTTGCGCTATCCAGCGTCGACGAGGATGCGGCGCTCGCCAATCTAGCCAGCGAAGCTGGCGATTTCGATGCGGTCCATGCGCGCACCGCCGCCGCGTGGAAGCAGGCGCTTGGCGCGATCGAGGCGCAGGGCAGCGACACCGCGCTGCGCAACTTCTACTCGGCCTTCTACCACACGCTGATGGCGCCCAGCGTCTTCTCCGACGCCGATGGCCGCTATCGCGGGCCCGACGACCAGGTCCACCAGGCCGAGGGCTTCACCTTCCACTCCACCTTCTCGCTCTGGGATACCTTCCGCGCCGAGCACCCGCTGCTGCTGCTCGTCCAGCCCGAGGCGCGCAATCGCGACATCATCCAGTCGCTGATCGCCAGCCGCGAGGACAGCCCGTTCGGCATCCTGCCGGTCTGGCAGTTCCAGGGGCGCGAAACCTGGACGATGATCGGCTATCACGCCGTCCCGGTAATCGCCGACGCCTATCTCAAGGGGCTGCGCGGCTTCGACGGCAAGGCGGCGCTCGACGCGATGGTGGCGAGCGCAACCTACGGCCCCTATGGCGGGCTCGACTGGTACCAGAAGCTTGGCTACGTGCCGATCGACAAGGAGCCGGAAGCCGCCTCCAAGACCGTCGAATATGCCTATGACGACTGGACCATCGCCCGCATGGCGCGCGCGATGGGCAAGGACGATCTCGCCGCGACCTTCGAGAAGCGTGCGGGCAACTGGCGCAACAGCTTTGACGTGAAGACCGGCTTCCTGCGCGCGCGCAAGAGCGACGGGACGTACCGCACGCCCTTCGATCCCACCGCGATCAACTATGGCTCGGACTATACCGAGGGCAATGCCTGGCAATATTCGTGGTTCGTGCCGCAGGATCAGGCGGGGCTGTTCCGCCTGATGGGCGGCGACGCTGCGGTGGTCCGCAAGCTCGACGCGATGTTCGATTTCGACAATTCGAAGATCGACTATAGCCATGCCGAGGATATTGCGGGGCTGATCGGCCAGTATATCCACGGCAACGAGCCCAGCCACCATGTCGCCTATCTGTACAGCTATGCCGGCCAGCCTTGGCGGACGCAGGAGCGGCTGAAGCAGATCGTCGACAGCCAATACAAACCGACGCCGGATGGCCTGGCCGGCAATGACGATCTGGGCCAGATGTCGGCCTGGCTGGTGTTCACGATGCTGGGTTTCTACCCCGTCGCACCTGGGTCCAACCAATATGTGCTGGGCCGGCCGTTCCTGGAGCGGGCGACGCTGACGCTGCCGAACGGCAAGCACTTTACGGTGACGGCGTCCGGTCTGTCGGAGGTGAACCGCTATGTCGGCAGCGTGACGCTGAATGGCCGCAAGCTGGACCGGCAATATGTGACGCACGAGGAGCTGATGCGCGGCGGCGAGCTGCGTTTCGCGATGCAGGGGGCGCCGAACCGGGCGGTGGTGCCGGTGGCGGCGCGGCCCTATTCGATGCCGCGGTGATCCTAACTAACCCCTCCCCCTTGAGGGGGGAGGATAGCGTAGCTTGGCGCTTCAGCGCCTAGCGAAGCTTGGAGAGGGTGAGCGGCTGCGCAGCAGCCGCGCGATTTGCACTTGCAAATCGCCCCCTCTCCCTCCCACCGCCTGACGGCGGCGGGCCCCTCCCTCCCCCACAAGGGGGGAGGGAAAACTAGCCGTCGCCGACGCGCTCGATATCGGCGCCGACCGCCTGCAGCTTCTCTTCCAGCCGCTCGTACCCGCGATCGAGATGGTAGACCCGGTTGACCTGGGTCTCGCCTTCCGCCGCCAAGCCCGCGAGGATCAGGCTCATCGAGGCGCGCAGATCGGTCGCCATCACCGGGGCGCCGGTGAGCTTATTCACTCCGCGGACGATCGCGGTGCGGCCATGCACCTCGATGTCCGCGCCCATCCGTGCCAGCTCGGGCACGTGCATGTAGCGATTTTCAAAAATCGTTTCGGTGAGCGTGCTCGCCCCATCCGCCTTGCACAGCATCGCCATGAACTGTGCTTGCATATCCGTGGCAAAGCCCGGGAACGGCGCGGTGTTGAGCGTGAGCGGGTGGATACCGTTCTCGGCCGCAATGCGCACGCTGTTCGCGGTTTCCTCCACGGTAATGCCGGCCTCGACCAGCGCATCGAGCGTCGCGCGCATGTCCTCGGCCGAGGCGCCGACCAGCTCAACATCGCCGCCGGTGATCGCCGCGGCGCAGGCATAGCTGCCCGCTTCGATCCGATCGGGCATCACCGCATAGGTGGCGCCGTGCAGCCTATCGCGGCCATCGATCTCCAGCGTCTCGGTGCCGATGCCGCGGATTACCGCGCCCATCGCGACCAGCAGGTTGCACAGGTCGACGATCTCGGGCTCGCGCGCCGCATTCTCCAACACCGTAGTGCCGCGCGCGGTCGACGCCGCCATCAGCGCATTCTCGGTCGCACCCACCGAGACGACGGGGAAGCGGAAGCGCCCGCCCGAAATGCGGCCGCCGGGCGCAGTCGCCTTCACATAGCCGGCGCTGATCTCGATCTCGGCGCCCATCGCTTCAAGGGCTTTGAGGTGAAGGTCGATCGGGCGGTTGCCGATCGCGCAGCCGCCGGGCAGCGACACCGTCGCCTCGCCCTCGCGCGCGAGCAGAGGGCCCAGCACCAGGATCGAGGCGCGCATCTTGCGGACGATATCATAAGGGGCGACCGTCGAGGTCAGCCGGCTGGCGCGCACCGAGAGCACCCGGCCGAACTCGTTCGGGCGCGTGCCCTCTACCGACGTGGAGGCGCCCAGTTCATTCAGTAGATGTCCGAAGCTGTCGACATCTGCTAGACGTGGCAGGTTGCGCAGCGTGAGCGGCTCGTCGGTGAGCAGCGCGCACGGCATCAGAGTAAGGGCGGCGTTCTTCGCCCCGGAAATCGCGATCTTGCCGGCAAGTCGGTTGCCGCCACGGATGAGGATACGGTCCATGGCGAGCTTCTAGCCGCTCTGCGCGCCCGCGCAAGCGGTGGGCTGCCGGAGGGCCTTGATCGATTTTAATGCGCTGATTCCGTTGCGCTGCTTTGCAGGGCGAACCGGGGGAAAGTGCAGAGCGTGTCATCTAGTTGTTTTGCTGATGTTTTGAGCGAATTCATCCACCTCACGCCCAAGGAGCGCGAGGCGCTGGATGCGCTTGAGCTGCGCCAGCGCCACGTGCGCCGCGGCGCAATTTTACAGCGCGAGAACGAACCTTGCGGGGAGTTGTTCATACTCCGCAAGGGACTGATGATGAGCTATGTGCTGCTCGACGACGGCAGCCGGCAGATTCTCCGATTCTTGTTCCCGGGCGACATGCTCGGCATCTCGTCGGCAATTTATCACGAAGCGCCGGAGACATTGTGCGCGCTATCCGACGCCGTGGTGTGCCCCTTTGACCGCGCGACGCTGTCCGGCATCATGCAGGAACACCCCCGCCTGGCAGCGATGATCCTGGTCTACAGCCAGATCGAGCGCGTGGCGCTGACCGATCGGCTGGCGGCGCTCGGACGGACCAGCGCCAAGGCGCGGGTGGCGGCACTGCTGCTCGATCTGCGCAACCGGCTGCGCGCGACGGACAAGTCGATCGATCGCACCTTCCCGCTCGGCCTGACACAGGAGGAGATCGGCGACGCGACGGGGCTCACCGCGGTGCATGTCAACCGCATGCTCCGCCAGCTCGAAGAGGAGGGCATGATCGCGCGCGAGGGCGGTCGGGTGACACTGCTTGATCGCGGCGCGCTCGCGGGCGCGGCGAATTACGTCAATCGCTATGAAGGGCTCGACCTGCGCTGGCTGCCGCCGGCGCGGTGAGCTGCGCGCCCCTCGATCGTCATTCCCGCGAAGGCGGAAGCCCGTTTGCCAGGACGCTTGGGGAAAGAAGCGGCGCTTCAGCGCCAATCGATCCCCGCCCGCGCGGGGATGACGAGCGTTATGTTTTGGGGCCGACACACCGCCGAGTACGACGGCGCAGCCAGAGCGCCTACGCCTTCTCCAGCGTGCACTGGAGCGGGTGCTGGTTCTGCCGGGCGAAGTCGATCACCTGCGAAACCTTGGTTTCGGCGACCTCGTAGCTGAACACCCCGCACACGCCCACGCCGCGCTGATGGACGTGGAGCATCACCTGGGTCGCTTCCTCCATGTTCATCCGGAAGAAGCGCTGCAGCACCAGCACGACGAACTCCATCGGGGTGTAATCGTCATTGAGCATCAGCACCCGATAAGGCGTCGGCTTCTTGGTGCGGGTCCGGGTGCGCGTGGCGATGCCGAGCGCGTTGTCGTTGCCGCGGTCGTCCTGGTCGCCGTCCTCGGCCATCCGAATCTGTGTTGTACGAAGCTCGACCATAGGCGTCGCAAAATATGTCGCACTGCCCCCAAGGGCAAGGCGTGCCGAGGCCCACCCGGCATTTTGTCCTCATGAAAAAGGGGCGATCGCCGCAGCGACCGCCCCCAAATCGTTCGATTCCGGATCGGCAGACCGATCAGGCGGTGGTCTTCACCTTCTCGACGGCGACCGCAAAGCGGTTCGAGATCGGCTGCGCGGCATCGCCGGCAAGCTTGATCATCGCTTCGGTGTGCTTCGAGGCTTCAGCGACATAGGAGTCGAACGCGCTGCGCATATAGTCGCTCTGCAGCTTGAAGAAGTCGGTCGGCGACTTGACCGAGGCAAGGTTCTTCATCGCGGCAGTCGCGCTCTCGAACGAGCGGCGGCTGTAATCAGCAGCTTCCTGGCCCAGATGCTCGAAGCCCTTGGCAGCGATGCGGCCCGATTCGGCCAGCGCTTCGATGTTGCCCTTGGCGAACTCGTTCGCTTCTTCGACCATCTTGGTCGACTTCTCGACGGCGGCCTTCGCGCGCTCGTTCATGTCGGCGAACGCGGTGTGCGCCTGGGTGGTCGCGTTGGCGGTAGCGTTTTCGTAGGTGGTAGCCATGGTAGACGTTTCCTTCGCGGTGCTGGTGGTGACCGCCGACGCGACGGTCTCAACGGCATCGATCACCGGTTCGGCCACGGCTTCAGCCGTTTCCGCAGTGGCGGCGATCGCTTCTTCGACGTGGGTCTTCACTTCCTGCGGTGCAGCGGTTTCGACCGGCGCCGGCACCAAGGCCGCGGCCGGGACGATCGTCTCGGCCAACGGGGGTACGGGCGGCGGAATAACCGCGGCAGCTTCGGCCAGAATCGCGGGCTTTGGGGCGCCGCGTGCCGCCATTTTGGCGGCCGGTTTGGCCGTCGTCTTGGGTCCCTTGCTGGCCATGTGACTAGCTTCCCTGCCTATTGCTGCACCGCAGCATATAACGAGGCGAAGCCGAATTTGCAAGACGTCATTGTGCACTGCACAAAAAGTAACAAATGCCGAGTTTTCACGGCTTTTTGTCAGCGCATTTTAACATAATCGCCTGGTGCTTCCGCAATCGCACAAAGGTTTCCACCCCCCGGAACCCTCGCACCGTTCGCCGCGACTTTGGCACCGCTTACCGCGCGCAACCAATCGAGCCAGTCGGGCCACCAGCTGCCGGCGTGCTCGGTGGCGGTTTCCACAAACGAATCCAGCGACTCGGCAAGGTCCTTATTGGTCCAATATTGGTATTTTTTGGCAGACGGGGGGTTTATAACACCGGCGATATGGCCCGAGCCGGCGAGCACGAACTTGTGCGGCCCGCGGAAATGCTCGGTCAACTTCCATACGCTTTTGGCAGGGGCGATATGATCTTCACGCCCGGCCTGAATATAGCTCGGCGTCGTCACCTTCGACAGGTCGACCGGCGTGCCGCCGATGCGGAGCGCGCCCGGCGCGATCAGCTTGTTGTCTCGATACAGGTCGGTCAAATAGCTGAGGTGCCAGGCCGCCGGCAGGTTGGTGACGTCCGAATTCCAGTGGAGTAGGTCGAACGGCGCATATTCCTGCCCCATCAGATAATTGTTGGTGACGTAGTTCCAGATCAGGTCGCGGCCGCGCAGCAGGTTGAAGGTCGCCGCCATATAGCGCCCGTCGAGGAACCCGTCGCCGCTGAGGCTTCGGATCATCGCCAACTGGTCGTCGTCGACGAACACGCGCAGGTCCCCCGCCTCGGTGAAGTCGACCTGGGCGGTGAAGAAGGTGGCGCTCGCAACCTTTGCAGCCTGGTCCCGCGCGGCAAGCACCGCCAGCGTCGCCGCCAGCGTGGTGCCGGCGACGCAATAGCCGATGGTGTGGACGCTCTCGACGCCGAGCAGGTCACGCACCGTGTCGATCGCATCGATCTGGCCGCGCTCGACATAATCGTCCCACACCACGTCCTTCATCGTCGCATCGGCCGAGCGCCATGAGACGACGAACACGGTGATCCCCTGCTCCACCGCCCAGCGGATGAAGCTCTTCTCCGGCGTAAGATCCAGGATGTAGAAGCGGTTGATCCACGGCGGGAAGATGATCAGCGGGGTTTCCAGCACCTCCTCGGTGGTCGGCGCATATTGGATGAGCTCGTAGAGCGGTGTGCGCTTCACCACCTTGCCGGGGGTCATCGCCAGGTTGCGGCCGAGCTCGAACGCGCCCGCGGCGGTCTGCGTCATCTGGCCCTTGGCCATGTCCTGCAGCATGTGCTGCAGACCCTTGAGCAGGCTTTCTCCCTTGGTTTCGACGATCTTCTCGATCACCTGCGGGTTGGTGGCAGGGAAATTGGTGGGGCTGATCGCGTCGATGAAGCCCTGGGTGGCGAAGCGGATCTGGTCCTTCTGCCGCCCATCGACATGCTCCAGCGCCTCGACATTCCTGAGCATATGATCGGCGATGACGAAATAGCTCTGGCGGAGAAAGTCGAACACCGGCTCCTCGCGCCACTGCGGCGCCTTGAAGCGCCTGTCGCGCGCCTGCTCGGGCGATTCGACAAAGGGCTCGGCATTGGCGGGATCAAGGAAGCGCTGCCACAGCTGCATCGTGTCCGCCCAGAAATCGGCGCTCGCGCGCATCGCCGGCGTGGGATCCAGCAGCATGCCGAAGGGCGGCGCGGCAGGCACATGCTCCATCAGGTCCAGCCCATGCTCCAGCATCATCTGCTGCGCCCGACCGAGCACCCAGGTCCAGTGCTGCAAATCCTCCAGGCGCGGCAGGGTCGGCGTGAGCGTGTCGGGCATTCGATCCTCTCCTTTGCCCCGCCTTAGCGCAGGGACTGCAATGCGTCATTCCCGACTAGATCATTATGGCGTAGAACGCGCGCACGACACAATTTTGTGTCGCATGCCAGAACCCTTGAAAGTCGAGGAAATGTCCGAAGAATTCTACCGCATCAAGCGCTTGCCCCCCTATGTCATCGCCGAAGTGAACGCGATGCGGGCGGCCGCGCGGGCTGGTGGAGAGGACATTATCGACCTCGGCATGGGCAATCCGGACCTGCCGCCGCCCGATCATGTGATCGAGAAGCTCTGCGAGGTGGCGCGCAAGCCGGACGCCCATGGCTATTCGCAGTCCAAGGGGATTCCCGGCCTGCGCCGCGCTCAGGCCAATTATTATGGCCGCCGCTTCGGCGTCGAGCTCGATCCCGAGACCGAAGTGGTGGTGACGATGGGATCGAAGGAGGGCCTCGCCAGCCTCGCCACCGCGATCACCGCGCCGGGCGACGTGGTGCTGGCACCCAACCCCAGCTACCCGATCCATACCTTCGGCTTCATCATCGCCGGGGCGACGATCCGCGCGGTGCCGACCACGCCTGACGACGCCTATTTCGAGAGCCTCGAGCGCGCGATGAACTTCACCGTGCCGCGCCCCTCGATCCTCGTCGTCAACTATCCCTCCAATCCGACGGCGGAAACGGTGGACCTCGCCTTCTACGAGCGGCTGGTCGCCTGGGCGCGCGAGAACAAGGTGTGGATCCTCTCCGACCTGGCCTATTCGGAGCTCTATTTCGACGGCAAGCCGACCCCGTCGATCCTGCAGGTCAAGGGTGCCAAGGACGTCGCGATCGAATTCACCTCGCTCAGCAAGACCTATTCGATGGCCGGCTGGCGCATGGGCTTTGCGGTCGGCAACAAGGAACTGATCGCGGCGATGTCGCGCGTGAAGTCGTACCTCGATTACGGCGCTTTCACGCCAATCCAGGCGGCGGCCTGCGCCGCGCTCAACGGCCCGCAGGACATCGTCGAGAAGAACCGCCAGCTCTACCATAAGCGCCGCGACGTAATGGTCGAAAGCTTCGCCCGCGCCGGCTGGGAGATCCCCTCCCCCCGCGCCTCGATGTTCGCCTGGGCGCCGCTGCCGCCGGCGCTCGCGCATCTCGGCAGCCTGGAGTTTTCCAAGCAGCTGCTCACCCACGCCAAGGTCGCGGTGGCGCCGGGCGTGGGCTATGGCGAGAATGGCGAGGGCTTCGTCCGCATCGCGATGGTCGAGAACGAACAGCGCCTCCGCCAGGCGGCGCGCAACGTGAAGAAGTATCTTCAGTCGATGGGGGTCAACACGCCGGCGGCCAACGCGGGGTGATGGCGGCGACGCGGCGGATCCGATAGACTGCCGCTGCAAATGACATAGGCTTCCCACGATGCGAGCCCCCGCGGCTGCAACGGCGGGGGCTCTTTTACCGCCCTCCTCCACCCCCATCGTCATTCCCTCGAAGGCGGGAATCCATTGGGGATGACACTGCGGTTCCAGCCTTGAACGCACAGGCGACTGGATCCCCGCCTTCGCGGGGATGACGGGAAGGGTGTGGAGGGGGCAGGTCTCCGGAAATGGCACGTCTGCGTGCGCACACCGCACTTGCGAACCGCGCTCGGCTCGGGGCAAAGCCCGCCGCCATGTCCCGCCCCGGTTTCCCCTTTTCCACCCGCTTCCGCGTCCGCTATTCCGAAATCGACGGGCAGAAGATCGTCTTCAACTCGCGCTATCTCGAATATGCCGATGTCGGGCTCACCGAATTCTGGCGCTGGGCGGATCTCGCCCGGCTAGGGCCGGAATGGATGGAGGCGGAGTTCAACGTCGTCCGCGCGCAGGTCGAATATAAGGCGCCGTTCCGCTTCGACGATCTGGTCGAGGTGTTCGTCCGGGTCGAGCGGCTGGGCAACACCAGCATGACGATGCGCGCCGATCTCTGTCATGCCGAAACCGGCGCGCTGCATGCCGAAGTCGAACTGGTCAGCGTCCATCTCGATCTGGACACGCGCCGCCCCAAGCCGATCCCGGATGCGGTGCGTGCGGCGCTGGAGGCGATCGGCGGCTAGACGACCACGTCGGCGAAGGCGCCGCCCTGGGCCCGGCCCAGCTTGCGCTTCATCTCGTCCTCAATCTCCTTGCGGATCGCGGCCTGCTTTTCGGGGGAGAGCTGGTCGAACTGCTCCTGCGTCAGGTTGTAACGCTTTAGCACGGCTTCCTTGGTGCGCTCGGCGGGGCTCTTCCGAGCTTCCCGGAGAAAGGCTTCAGCGGTCTCGTCGACGGGGCCGCCGGCGCTGCCCCGGGTCGCAGCGCCGCTCGCCACGCCCTTTACCCCAGTACTCCCGACCGTCGAAATGCCGAACGTCATGCGCAAATTTCCCTGATGCACGGGGGCATTATAGAAGCATTTACGCTTTGGCGGTGCGCATCGACGGACTTACTCGGCCGCGCGGGCTTCCTCGGCCTCCTCGGGCAGTGCCCAGAGCAGATCCCCCTTGCCCAGTACCCGGCCATCCTGCGCCTGCACCGTCACCGGCGCGATCGGCTTGCCGTCGCGGGCATCGACCAGGATCGGCGAAGCCGGCACGCCGGTTTCCCAGCGCTCGCCCCATTGGCGCAGCGCCACCATCGTCGGCAGCAGCGCATGGCCCTTGTCGGTCAGCCGATATTCCACCTTGCGCCGATCGTCGGCACAAGGCGCGCGGGCGAGGATGCCATGCTCGACCAGCCGCGCCAGCCGATTGGCGAGGATGTTGCGGGCGATACCCAGTTCGCTCTGGAATTCCTCAAAATGGCGGATGCCGTTGAACGCCCCGCGCAGGATCAGGAACGACCACCGCTCGCCCATCGCCTCCAGCGCGGCCGGCAGGCTGCATTCCCGTGCCATGGCCCGCAGCGTTTCTCGAACGGCTCCACCCATTTGGGTACCCTATCGCAAAAAAGGGGGGTGGGAAACCGGCCCGGCGCAGCACTTCGGCCACAGCGGCGCCGTTAAGCCGCGATTGCACCTTCAAATCGGTTGCAAAGACCGGACCAGTGACGCCATCTAGAAGGCGTGCTGCGTCAGTATGAACTTGTAGACCGGGTCCTCTCTTACGACCCCGAAGCCGATGAGGCATTGCTCAACCGGGCCTATGTCTTCTCGGTCAACGCCCATGGCTCGCAGAAGCGCGCTTCGGGCGACCCCTATTTCAGCCACCCGATCGAAGTGGCGGGTATCCTCACCGACCTCCATCTCGACGACGAGACGATCGCGACCGCGATCCTCCACGACACGATAGAGGACACGGTGGCGACGCCGGAGGAGATCCGTCGGCTGTTCGGCGCGAACGTCGCGCGCATGGTCGACGGCGTCACCAAACTCTCCAAGATCGAGGCGCAGACCGAAAGCGAGCGCGCGGCGGAGAATCTCCGCAAGTTCCTGCTGGCGATGTCCGACGACATTCGCGTGCTGCTGGTGAAGCTCGCCGATCGCCTGCACAACATGCGCACGCTCCACTTCATCAAGAAGGAGGAGAAGCGCCGCCGCATCGCCCGCGAGACGATGGACATCTATGCCCCGCTCGCCGAGCGGATCGGCATGTACGAGTTCATGAAGGAGATGCAGACGCTCGCCTTCCGCCAGCTCGAACCCGAAGCCTATGAATCGATCACGAAGCGGCTGGAGAGCTTCCGCGTCGAGGGCGAGGACCGGGTGCTCAAGATCGCTTCGGGCCTCAAGCTGCTGCTCGGCCGCGGCGGCATCGACGCCGAGGTGACGGGGCGCGAGAAGCATCCCTATTCGATCTGGAAGAAGATGTCCGAGCGCCATGTCAGCCTCGAACAGCTGTCCGACATCATGGCCTTCCGCGCGATCGTCGACAGCGAGGAGGAATGTTATCGCGCGCTCGGTGCGATCCATCGCCGCTGGCCGATGGTGCCGGGGCGCTTCAAGGATTACATTTCGACGCCGAAGCGCAACGGCTATCGCTCGCTCCACACCACGATCATGCATGCGGGCGACACCCGCATCGAGATCCAGATCCGCACCCGCGACATGCACGCCCAGGCCGAGTTCGGTCTCGCCGCGCACTGGGCCTACAAGCAGAGCTCGGTGCGGCCCGACACCCAGGTCAGCTGGATCCGCGACCTGATCGAGATCCTCGAACATGCCGAGAGCCCGGAAGAGCTGCTCGAGCATACCCGCATGGCGATGTACCAGGATCGCATCTTCGCCTTCACCCCCAAGGGCGAGCTGATCCAGCTGCCCAAGGGCGCGACGCCGATCGACTTCGCCTATGCCGTCCACACCGATCTCGGCGACCAGGCGGTCGGCGCCAAGGTCAACGGCAAGGTGGTGCCGCTGCGCACCGAGATCGAGCAGGGCGACCAGGTCCAGATCCTGCGTTCGAAGGCGCAGGAGCCGCAGCCCAATTGGCTCAACTTCGCGATCACCGGCAAGGCGCGCGCAGCGATCCGCCGCCACCTCCGCCACAAGGAGCGCGACGAGACGATCCGGCTGGGCCGCAAGCTCTACGAGGACATCGTCGCCCGCCTCCCCGTCGCCCCCGGTGAAGGCGCGCTGGGTGAGGCACTTAAGCGGCTGAAGCTCGCCGACGCGGAATCGCTGATGGAAGCGATCGCGCGCCGCACGTTGACCGACGGGCAGGTGATGGAAGCCGTGATGCCGGGCTCTGCGAGCGGCGAGGACGACCAGTTGCCGCCGCAGCACCACGCGATCGACATCAAGGGCCTCACCCCCGGCGTGGCGTTCACCTACGCAGAGGATTGCTGTCCGGTGCCGGGCGACCGCATCCTGGGCGTGCGCAAGCCGGACCAGCCGATCGTCGTTCACCGTATCGATTGCCCGAGCCTCGCCGATGTCGAGGAAGCGGACTGGGTAGACCTCACCTGGGGCGACAAGGCCGATGGCGGCGTCGCCGAGATCGCGGTGACGCTGAAGAACGAACCCGGCGCGCTGGGCACGGTCGCGACGCTGATCGGCCAGCACAAGGCGAACATCCTCGGGCTGCGGCTGGATAATCGCGACACGACCTTCCACACCAACACGATCGACCTGGAAGTGCGCAACGCCGCGCATTTGATGAAGCTGCTCGCGGCGCTGCGCGCGGCGGATGCGGTGAGCTCGGCCGAGCGGGTTTGAGACAAACCATGTCCTCCCCCCTCCACGGGGAGGATAGCGGTTGAAAGCCTCGTCCCAGCGGCTACCGTCCCCCATTCGGACTATGGAATTGGGGGAAAAGCCTTGGATCGTCGTGTCTTCCTCGCGTCTTCGAGCGGCGCAGCGCTGGCCGCGCTGCTCCCCGCCGCTGCCCGCGCCGCCGTCGCCGGCACCCGCGATGCCGAGATCCTGACCGTCTACGACCAGATCGTCGCCGAACGCATCCAGCGTTCGCCCGAATTCGCCACCTCGCTCGGCTTCGACAAGGGCCCCAACGCCCCGCTCAAGCACAGACTGAGCGACGGCAGCGCCGCCGCCAAGGCGCGCAACCTTGCCGATACCAAGGCGGCGATCGCCAAGATCGAGGCATTCGATCCCGCCGCCTTGTCCGAGGGCGCACGGCTCGATCGCGAGGTGGTGCTCTACTCGCTACGCGGCGCCACCGTGTCGCAAGATAGATTCCAGATCGACTCGGTGGGCCGCCCCTTCCCGATCACCCAGCAGGGCGGCGCCTATTTCTCGACGCCGGATTTTCTCAACTCCAGCCACACCATCGTCACCCAGGACGATGCCGAGGCCTATCTCGATCGCCTCGACGCCTTTGCCGGCGCGCTCGACCAAGATACGACGGACCAGAAGGAAGCCGCAGGCCGCGGGCTGGCGGCGCCGGTCTTCTGCCTCGAACTGACGCTCGCCCAGATGGCCAAGTTGCGCCAGCCCGATCCGGCGGCGAACACCCTCACCCAGTCGCTGGTCCGCCGCGCCGCCGCCAAGCAGCTGCAGGGGGACTGGCAGGGCCGCGCCGCGAAGATCGTCGGCGAGAAGGTCTATCCCGCGCTCGATCGCCAGTACGCCCTGATCAAGGACCTCCACGCCAAGGGCCGCCCCTCGGCCGGCCTATGGGACGTGCCGCGCGGCCAGGAAATCTACGCGGCCGCACTGGAGCAATGGACTACCACCAGCTTTACCCCCGATCAGGTCCACAAGATGGGCCTGGAGCAGGTGGCGGAGATCAGCGCCAAGCTCGATGCACTGCTGAAGGCACAGGGCATGACGCGGGGCAGCGTCGGCGCGCGACTGACCGCGCTGAACGAACGCCCCGATCAACTCTACCCTGACACGGCAGAGGGCCGGGCCGCGCTGATCGCCGGTCTCAACGCGGGCATCCAGAACGTCGCCGCGCTGTTGCCCAAGGCGTTCCTCAACCCCAACAAGGCGCCGCTGGAGATCCGCGCGGTGCCGGTGGAGATCCAGGACGGCGCCTCGAACGGCTATTACACCCGTGCCGCGCTGGATGGCTCGCGCCCCGCCATCTACTGGATCAACCTGAAGAGCGTTGCCGACTGGCCGAAATATTCGCTGCCCGCGCTCACCTTTCACGAAGGGCTGCCAGGCCACCATCTCCAGATCAGCACCGCACAGGCGGCGGAAGGCCCGCTGATCCGCAAGTTCGGCTTCTTCAGCGCTTATACCGAGGGCTGGGCGCTCTATGCGGAGCAGCTGGCGGACGAACTGGGCGCCTATCACGGGCCCCTAGAGCGCGCCGGCTATCTCCAGTCCTTCCTGTTCCGCGCGGTGCGGCTGGTGGTGGATACCGGCCTTCACACCCAGAAATGGAGCCGCGACCAGGCGACCGAGTACATCGTCCAGAACACCGGCTTCGCCCGGCCGCGCTCGCAGCGTGAAGTGGAACGCTATTGCACCATGCCGGGCCAGGCCTGCGCCTACAAGCTCGGCCATATCGCTTGGACCCGGGCGCGCGCCAACGCGCAGAAGATCGCCGGGCAGAAGTTCGATCTCCACCAGTTCCACGAGGTGATCCGGCTGGGCGCGATGCCGCTCACCATGTTCGAACGGCTGGTGGAGGAACGCGCCAAGGCGATGGCCTGAGGTTTTGAGATCCTCCCCCGGAGGGGGAGGGACCGCCGCCGCAGGCGGTGGTGGAGGGGTGTCCGCGTTGGGGCTGCGTACGCCGCAGCAGCCGCTGACACCCCTCCGTCGCGCTGCGCGCGCCACCTCCCCTTCCAGGGGAGGATTTTACTGCCCGCGCCCCAGCCCCAGTATGGTTGCGGCGACCGGAACCCGCCGCCACAAGGGCGGTTGCCTTTCCCGTGTCCGCGAGCCCACCATGTTCCGCCTTCCCCGCAACGCCACCGCGCCCTTCTGCCCCTCCGAAGTCCGCGGCAGCGTGAGCGTGCCCGCGGGCCTGTCGCCGCTGGCCAAGCTGCTGCGCTATATGGGCCCGGGGCTGCTGGTCTCAGTCGGCTATATCGACCCGGGCAACTGGGCGACCGATATCGAGGCGGGCTCGCGCTATGGCTATGGCCTGTTGTTCGTCATCCTCGCCTCCAGCGCGGCGGCGATGGTGCTGCAGTCGCTGTGCGCGCGGCTGGGCATTGCGACGGGGCGCGACCTCGCCCGGCTGGTGCGCGACCGCTATTCGCCCGGCGTCGCGAAATTCCTCTGGGTTTTCGCCGAGCTTGCGATCATCGCCACCGATGTCGCCGAAGTGCTCGGCAGCGCGCTCGCCTTCCAGCTGCTGCTCGGCATTCCTCTGTGGATCGGGGTGCTGATCACCGCGGTCGACGTGGTGATCGTGCTCAGCCTCAAGGGCCAGGGCTTCCGGCAGATGGAGGCGATCATGCTCGGACTGGTCGGCACGGTGGCGGCCTGCTTCGTGGTGCAGCTGTTCCTCTCGCCGCCCGACGGTGCGGCGGTGCTGGCGGGGATGATCCCCGATCCTGCCCGCCTCGCCGACGCGCATGCGCTATACCTCGCGATCGGCATCCTCGGCGCGACGGTGATGCCGCACAATCTCTATCTGCACAGCTCGGTAGTACAGACCCGCGTCTCCGGCAGCGACGAACCTGCCAAGCGGGAGGCGGTGCGCTATGCGCAATTCGACATTATCGCAGCATTGCTCGCCGCCACCTTCGTCAACGCGGCGATCCTGATCGTCGCGGCCTCCGCCTTCCACGCCAACGGCAATACCGGCGTGCGCGAGATTGAGGATGCCTATCGCCTCCTCGCGCCCGCCACCGGCGCCGCGATTGCCGCGCCGCTGTTCGGCATCGCGCTGCTCGCTTCGGGGCAGAGCGCGACCTTCACCGGCACCATCGCGGGCCAGGTGATTCTGGAGGGGTTCCTCGACCTCAAGATCCCCTGCTGGGTCCGCAGGCTGATTACCCGCGGACTGGCGCTGATCCCGGCGCTGGTCGGCGTGCTGCTGCTCGGCGACGGCGCGGTGGGGCGGCTGCTGGTGCTGACGCAGGTGGTGCTCTCCGCCGGGCTGCCCTTCGCGATGGCGCCGCTGCTGCTGCTCACCGCCGATCGCAGCCTGATGGGCCGCTTTGCCAGCCCGGTCTGGCTGCAGGCGATCGGCTGGCTGTTGTTCGCCGGCATCACCGGCGCCAATGTGTGGCTCGTTTCGAGCCTGTTCGCCTGATGCACGCCCGCTCGACGGGCCGTTCCGGCAGCGCTACAGAGCGCGCGTCATGAAACGTCCCCAGCTTTCCGTCGTCGTCCCCTGCTACAACGAAGAAGCATGTCTCGACATGCTCCACGGCCGCGTCAGCGCCGCCGCGCGCGCGGCGGTGGGCGAGTCGTACGAGATCGTCTTCGTCAACGACGGGTCGCGCGACCGTAGCTGGGAGGTAATGCAGCGCCTGTCCGCCGCGGACCCGCATCTTGTCGCGATCAACCTGTCGCGCAACCACGGTCACCAGCTCGCGCTCACCGCCGGTCTCGACCTCTGCGCCGGCGAGCAGATCCTGATCATCGACGCCGATCTCCAGGACCCGCCCGAATTGCTCACCGAAATGCGCGCCGCCATGGCCGCGCAGGGCGCCGACGTGGTCTATGCCGTGCGCCGCAAGCGCGAGGGCGAGAGCCTGTTCAAGAAGGCGACCGCCGCGATCTTCTACCGCATGCTCGATCGCATCACCGACACGCCGATCCCGCTCGACACCGGCGACTTCCGCCTGATGAGCCGGCGTGCGCTCGATGCGCTGCTGTCGCTGCCCGAACAGGCGCGCTTCATTCGCGGCATGGTCGCCTGGATCGGCTTCCGCCAGGTGCCCTTCGTCTATGATCGGCACGAGCGCCATGCCGGCGAGACCAAGTACCCGCTCGGCAAGATGATCCGCTTCGCGCTAGACGCCATCACCGGCTTCTCGACCGCACCATTGCGCTTCGCCAGCCATGTCGGGCTGCTGCTCACCGGCGCTTCGGTGCTGCTGATCCTGTACATTCTGATCGCCTGGGCGATGGGCCATGCGATCCAGGGCTGGACTTCGACCATGCTGGTCGTCGTGATCCTGGGCGCGGTGCAGATGTTCGTGCTGGGGATGATCGGCGAGTATCTCGGCCGGCTGTATGTCGAATCGAAACGGCGTCCGCTGTACCTGATCGCGGATGTCGCCGGGCCGGTGCAGGGCCATGCCTCGCTCGGCTATCGCCACCAGGATTCGGGTGCGATCAGCGTGTCCCCGCAGGCACGGCACAACGACGCGGCGGAGTAAGGAAAGATCCTCCCCCGATGCTGGGGACCGCCGCCGAAGGCGGTGGTGGAGGGGTGTCGCCGCTGAAGGGGCGTACGCCGCAAGAGCGTCGACACCCCTCCGTCGCGCTGCGCGCGCCACCTCCCCTTACAGGGGAGGATTGGATCGAATCACCCCTTCGGCTCGGCGATCACGATGATCGACAGCCCCGGCGGCATCGGCAGACGACCGAGCAGATGCCGCTCCAGCCCGAAGATCGTCTCGAACGCCTTGTTGAGCACGGCGGGCGGCGGCGAGTCGTCGCTGTCATCCTTGCCCATCAGCTTGCCGGCGAAGCGCGCCGCAACGGCGACCGGGAACAGCAGCGAGTTGAACCAGCGCAGCTTGCGCCACTTCAGGCCAGCCTTGTCCAGCGCGGCGAGCAGCGTGGCCTTGGAATAGCGGCGCTTGTGGTGGTTCACCACGTCGTGCGCGCTCCACATCCACTGGTGCGCAGGCACGGTGATCAGGATCTTGCCGCCGGGCTTGAGCACGCCGGCCATCGCCTTGAGCGCAGCGACATCGTCCTCGATATGCTCGACCACGTCGAGCACCGCGATCAGGTCGTAGCTGGCGGGCGCCACCCCGGTCAGCTCGGGCAGCGGCGACGAGCCCACCGGCTTGCCGAGCCTTTCGCTGGCGATTTCGCGGGCGGCGGGATCGATCTCGATCGCGTCGACCTCGCCGAACGCGCCGAGCATCGGCAGATTATGCCCGGTGCCGCAGCCGATCTCGAGGATCCTGGCGTCCTTGGGAACCGCGCCATAGCGGGCAAGATAGTCGGCCAGGATGTCGCGGCGGGCGCGATACCACCAATGGGTGGAGTCATGCGCCGCCATGCGGTCGTAAACGATACGGTCCATTCAGCCGAAAACCCACAGACGATTGAGTGCGAAAGTCGCGAAAGGCGTGACGAGCACCGCCGGCACCAGCGGCCACCAGGTCGGCCCATGCACCCAGGGGCCGGTCAGCAGCCAGGTGAAGCCGGCGTTGAGCAGCATGCCCGTCGCCTGCACGACAAAGAACTTCAGCTTCAGCGACGCGTTCTCCTCGGCGCCGTGGCCCTGGAAGCTCCAGCGGCTGTGCATGAAATAGCCGAAGATCACCGCCACGAAGAAGCCCGCCACCGAGGCAACCACCGGGTTGATGACATAGGTGGCCAGCGGCCAGTAGACGGCGGCATAGACCACCGTCGAAAGCCCGCCGACGATCACGAATCGGATCAACTGGCCCAGCACCCCGCTGGCCCGCAATGCCTCAACGCGTTGCAATACTGCCGTCATCTCGCTTGCCCTCCGACCGGCGCTCGCCCTAATGCGCTGCAGCATCCGAGGAAAGCGATTTTGACGCCCAACATCCAGCGGCTTTTCCGCCTTCGAGACGAAATCGACCGGCACTGGCTCCTTTGGACGCTCGTCGCCTGGGCGTGCGTGACGGTGTGGTTCGTCACCCAGCGCCAGGGCAACATCTATTGGCTGACGCTGGGCGACACCGACGACAATATGCGGCTGATGCAGGTCCGCGCGCTGCTGGCGGGCCAGGGCTGGTACGATCTGCGCCAGTACCGGATGGATCCGGCGCTGGGTGGATTCGACATCCACTGGTCGCGGATCGTCGACCTGCCGATTGCGGGGCTGATCCTGCTGCTCAAGCCCTTTGTCGGCATGGCCACGGCGGAAAAATGGGCGTGCGGGCTCGCGCCGCTGCTGCCGCTATCGATCACGATGACCGGGCTTGCGCTGACCGTGCGCCGGCTCGTCTCGCCCCTCGCCTGGCCGATCGCAGTGATCCTGCTGGTGACCGCCTGCACCACGACGCTGCCGATCTACGCGCCGCTGCGCATCGACCATCATGGCTGGCAGCTTGCCGCGCTGGCAATGACCGTCGCCGGAATCGCCGATCCCCGCGGCGCGCGCGGCGGTGCGACGGTCGGGCTGGCCAGCGCCTTCTCGCTCTCCATCGGGCTGGAGCTGCTCCCCTTCTGCGCGATGGCGGGGGCCATCCTCGCGCTGCGCTGGGTGTGGGACGCGGCCGAGCGGCCCCGGCTGATGGTCTATGGCCTTACGCTTGGCGGCGGCTCGGCGATCGGCTTCGCGGCCTTCGCCTCCTATGCCAACCAGGCGATGCGCTGCGACGCGTTGACCCCGGTGTGGCTGAGCGTGCTGGTCGCGGCGGGCGCGCTGCTGGTGGCGCTGACGCTGGCCAACCCCGCCTCGCGCTGGGTGCGGCTGGCGCTGGCCGTGGTTGCCGGCGGGCTGATCGTCGCGGGCTTCGTCCATTTCTTCCCGCAATGCCTGGGCCGCCCCGAGCAGGTCTCGGACGAGCTCTACAAGACCTGGCTGTCGAATGTCCGCGAGGCGCGGCCGATCTATCGCCACCCGGCGGACGTCGCCGTTCCGGTCGCGATCGTCGCAGCGCTGGGCCTGCTGGGGGCCCTGCTAGCGGTGTGGACCGCGCGCCGCAGTCCCAAGCTGGTCGGCTGGGTGGCGGTGGCGCTCTTCACCGCCTTCGCCGCCGCGATGCTGCTGTGGCAGATGCGCGCGGCGCCGGGCGCACAGCTGCTCGCGGTGCCGGGCATTACCGCGTTGATCTGGATCCTGGTGCCGCTGCTCGTCCGGCGCGGGCCGCTCTGGATGCGGATCGCCGTGGCGGTGCTGGCTTTTGTCGGCGTCGGCGTGGCCTCGAGCGGGGTGAAAATGCCCTGGGCGAACAAGACCGCGTCCAAGCCTGGCAGCGACAAGGTGCGCCAGGCCAACATCGCCTGCACCCGCACCTCGCAGCTGCGCACGCTGGACGCAATCCACGCCGCGACGATGTTCACCCAGGTCGATCTCGGGCCGCGGCTGATCGTGGTGACGCACCACAATGCGGTCGCCGGTCCTTATCACCGCAACGGCCAGGCGATCCTCGACGTCCACCACGCCTTTACCGGCACGGCGGACGGCTTCCGGCCCATCGCCGCGCGCCACAAGGCGGCGTATCTGCTGCTCTGCCCGAACATGGCGGAGACGACCGTGTACCGTTCGCACAACCCGGGCGGCTTCTACGCGCAGCTCGCCAAGGGGCAGGTGCCGGACTGGCTGGAGCCGGTGGCGCTTCCCGACGGCTCACCCTACAAGCTGTGGAAGATCCGCTACCAGGGGCAGTGACCCAGCGCCCGGATGGACGAAAGGGGCATGGCGGGGCTACAGCAGCCGCCATGCCCGCAACCCCCGCCTGGCCGCCGCAATCCGCCCCTCGCCTGTTCGTCGAAGGTCCACTCGAACCCGGCCTGCGCCGCATCGACGGCCCGCAGGCGCATTATCTGGGATCGGTGATGCGGCTGAAGCCGGGCGAGGCGGTGAAGCTGTTCGACGGCACGAGCGGCGAATGGCTCGGCATCGCCCGCGACGTCGGCAAGCGCGACCTGACGCTGGAAATCACCGAGCAGCTCCGCCCGCACGAGCCGGTGCCGGACCTGTGGCTCTGCGCCGCGCCGATCAAGAAGGGCCGGATCGACTGGGTGGCCGAAAAAGCGTGTGAATTGGGCGTCGCCCGGCTCGTGCCGGTGCTCACCCGCCGCACGGTCATCGACCGGCTCAACCTCGATCGCCTGCGCAGCCACATGATCGAAGCCGCCGAGCAATGCGGCCGCACCGCCCTGCCCGAGCTGGTCGAGCCGGTGAAGCTGCCCGCCCTGCTCCGCGACTGGCCGGCGGATCGCGCCCTCTTCTTCGCCGACGAGACTGGCGGCGTGCCCGCGCTGGAGGCGATGCGCGCGCATCCCAGCCCCGCCGCGATCCTCGTCGGCCCCGAGGGCGGGTTCGATGCCGAGGAACGCGAATTGATCCGCGCCGTTCCGCAAGCCATCGGCATCGCGCTCGGCCCCCGCATCCTGCGCGCCGAGACCGCGGCGGCGGCGGCGGTGAGCTTGTGGATGGGGGCCGCCGGCGACTGGTAAACCGACCGGTACAAAAATCCGCTGGCGTCGTTTCGCCGGCATCGCTAAGGGCGCGAAAATGAGCACCAAGACCGTTTCGACCAAGACCGCGGCGGTCATCGAGGATCGCGCCCAGCTGGTGGAATATTTCGCCAAGGGCGAGAAGCCGGCCGAGCGCTGGCGCATCGGCACCGAGCATGAGAAGTTCGTCTACTGGATGGACGGCAGCCACCGTGCGCCCAGCTATGAAGAGCGCGGCGGCATCCATGCGCTGCTGATCGGCCTCACCGAATTCGGCTGGAAGCCGATCTATGAGGGCGAGCATGTCATCGCCCTGTCCGGCCCCGACGGCGCGATCAGCCTCGAGCCGGCCGGCCAATTCGAGCTCTCCGGCGCGCCGCTGGAAAACCTGCACGACACCTGCGCCGAAACCGGCCGTCACCTCAAGCAGGTGAAGGCCGTGGGCGACCGCTTGGGCATCGGCTTCCTCGGCATGGGCATGTGGCCGGACAAGACCCGCGCCGAGCTGCCGGTCATGCCCAAGGGCCGCTACGAGATCATGCTGCGCCACATGCCGCGCGTCGGCTCGATGGGGCTCGACATGATGCTGCGCACCTGCACGATCCAGGTGAACCTGGATTATGCCAGCGAAGCCGACATGGCGAAGAAGTTCCGCGTCGGCCTGGCGCTGCAGCCGCTGGCGACCGCCTTGTTCGCCAACTCGCCCTTCACCGAGGGCAAGCCCAACGGCTATCTCTCCTATCGCAGCCATATCTGGTCGGACACCGATCCGGCGCGCACGGGCATGCTGCCCTTCGTGTTCGAGGACGGCTTCGGCTATGAGCGCTATGCCGATTACGCGCTCGATGTGCCGATGTACTTCGTCTACCGCGACGGCAAATATATCGACGCGGCGGGGCTCAGCTTCCGCGACTTCCTGAAGGGCGAGCTGTCGGTCCTCCCCGGCGAGCTGCCGACGATGGACGACTGGGCTGACCATCTCTCCACCGCCTTCCCCGAAGTGCGGATGAAGCAGTTCCTCGAGATGCGCGGCGCCGATGGCGGCCGCTGGGGCCGCATTTGCGCGCTGCCGGCCTTGTGGGTGGGCCTGCTCTACGACCAAGGTGCGCTGGATGCCGCCTGGGACCTGGTGAAGGGCTGGTCGATGGAAGGCCGCGAGGCGCTGCGCAGCGCGGTGCCGGAGCTGGCGCTGGATGCACCGTTGCCGGGCGGCGGCAAGCTGGCGGACATTGCCGGTGAAGTGCTGGAAATCGCCGGCGCGGGCCTCAAGGCGCGCGCGCGGCTGAACGGCTCGGGCGACAACGAGTCCGGCTTCCTCGATCCGCTGCGCGAGATCGTGCGCACCGGCAAGGTGCCGGCGCAGGTGCTGCTCGATCGCTACCATGGCGACTGGCAGGGGGATATCACGCGGGTCTATGGCGAGGCGAAGTTCTGAAGGCGGCCCCGAAAGCTATCTGGCCTTCCTGACGCGGAAGGTCGAGCTCGCGCGAGAGTCCATTCGGCGCGGCGAAGGCGCTTGCAACGAGGCGGTGGAAGCTGATTTCGCCGCCCGTCGAGCGCGCGCAAGACTATCAGCAATCAAGTAAGTACTGTGGCACGCGCTCCAGATGATGATCTTGATTGGGACGAGATTGTCGCCGCAATGCGAGAAGCTCGCCGCCAAAGCCGAGGGTATGCCACCTCTTGGGAATGGGCTCCGAATCCAAAGCTGGTCGAGCTTGGGGTAACCAAAGCCTTAGCCGAATATCTCGCTAGCACTGAAGATTTGTCCTGGACGTCGCTGGAAGCCATCTCGGATGATCCACCTGACGCTTTACTCGTCTCTTCAAGGGGCTTGCGCGTGGGCGTTGAAGTCACGGAGATCGTAGACCCGAAGTTCGTCGCGTGGCACCGACACAAAAAGAAACTTGGGCTGAGTTACCCGTACCACTGGGCGCCTTGGGATGAAGATCGACTTCGCAAAAGCGTGGAGCGAAGTATCCTCACAAAAGATGAGAAGCTGTCGGAGCGCCACCACCTATTCGATCAGACCTTCGTCGCCCTCTTCACAGCCGAACCAGCCATTGACCTAACGCTAGCTCGCGCAGCCATTCAAAATCTCATGATCGACGTCAATTACATCGACCGTGCATACCTAATCCTCAGCTACGATCCAAGCGTCGACAAGCGCGAGTTCCCGCAGGGAATAGCGGCGTTGCGGATTTCGCTGCAACGAGACTGATTCCACGAAGGCTGCACCCCCTCCTTCGCGGGGAGGGGGTGAGGCATAAGCTGAGGGGAGCAACTGCGGTGTACTCCCCTCTAATCCTCAAACCGTCGGCTTGCCATCCACGCGCGCCGGCACGCCGGCACCGTCGCGCAGGTCTGCCGGGAGCAAAGCTTCCGGCAGGTCCTGGTACGACACCGGGCGCAGATAGCGGTCGATCGCCAGCGTGCCCACCGAGGTGCTGCGGCCGTCCGAGGTCGACGGGAACGGACCGCCATGCACCATCGCGTCGGTCACTTCCACGCCGGTCGGCCAGCCATTGGCGAGGATGCGGCCGGCCAGACGCTCCAGCGACGGCAGCAGCTCCTGCGCGATGGCGATGTCGGCATCGTCCATGTGCAGCGTCGTGGTCAGCTGACCTTCGATCAGCGACACCACCTGCTTCAGTTCCTCGACACTGGCGCAGCGCACCAGCAGCGAAGTCGCGCCGAAGATTTCCTCGGCATGGCTGGGATCGGCGATGAAGTCCGAGCCCTTCATCGTGAACAGCGCCGCGCGGCCACAGGTCGGACCCTGGGCTTCGACGCCCTGGGCGAGCTGCTGCACGGTCGCAACGCCCGAGAGCTTGGCGACGCCGCTCTCATAGGCCTTGTGGATGTTGGGCGTCAGCATCACCTGCGCCGGCGCGCCGAGCATTGCTTCGCTCGCAGCGGCGAGGAAACGCTCGAGCGCCGGGCCTTCCAACGCCAGCACGAGACCCGGATTGGTGCAGAACTGGCCAGCGCCCATCGTCACCGAGGCGACATAGCCCTTGCCCAGCGCCTCGGCGCGCGCTTCCAGCGCCGCCGGCAGCAGGAAGACGGGGTTGATGCTGCTCATCTCGGCATAGACGGGGATCGGCACCGGGCGGCTCTGTGCGATGCGGACCAGCGCCAGGCCACCGCCGCGTGAGCCGGTAAAGCCCACCGCGGTGATGCGCGGATCGCGGACCAGCGCCTCGCCCAGCTCGTTGGCGGTACCGGCGACCATCGAGAACACGCCTGCCGGCATGCCGGTCTTCTCCGCCGCGCGGGTGATCGCGCTGGCGACCAGCTCGGCCGTGCCTGGATGCGCCGGGTGGCCCTTCACCACCACCGGGCAGCCGGCGGCGAGTGCCGAGGCGGTGTCGCCGCCTGCGGTCGAGAAGGCGAGCGGGAAGTTCGATGCGCCGAACACCGCGACCGGGCCCAGAGGCACCATGCGCAGACGCAGGTCCGGCTTGGGCAGCGGTGCGCGATCGGGGATCGCATGGTCGATGCGGACGCGCAGATAATCGCCCAGGCGCAGCTCCTTGGCGAACAGGCGCAGCTGGCCGGCGGTGCGGCCGCGCTCGCCCTGGAGGCGCGCCTGCGGCAGGCCGCTTTCCTGCATCGCGCGCTCGACCAGCTCGTCGCCCAGCGCCTCGATCTCCTCGGCGATCGCTTCGAGGAACTTGGCGCGTTCTTCGCGCGACAGGCTGGAATAGGGCAGGAACGCGGCTTCGGCTGCGGCGCACGCGGCGTCGACATCTTCCAGCGTCGCGGTGCTGAAGCTGGGCTCGATCTCGCTGCCGGTCGCGGCGGCGACAGCGCGGAAGCCGGCGTCGCGGGCGACGCGCTTCGATGCGATGAACAATTCTCCGGTCAGCGCCATGGCGAAATCTCTCCGATTGGGTCGTGAAGTTAGCGGTAACAGTCGTGGCGGGAGGTAGGCGCTGCTGGCGCCCGACGCAACCGCTCGGGCATCCCATGCCGATAGCCCGGGCAGGAAATCAAGCGAATGCCGCCCGTCCGCGACGCGAATAGTCGGGGCAGATCGATCGCCCAACCTAAATTATACGATCCGCGGATATTTCAAACCTTTGCGCAGTTGGGCCCGAACGAACCTTGGAGGCGATGCGGATGGCGACGGCAATGGCACGAAATCGCGCCGCCGATAGGAGCGAGGATCGCACTCGCGCCACCCGCGCGCTCCAGGCGCTCAACTTCTTCATGGCGGACATGCAGGCAGGCATCGGCCCGTTTCTGGGCGTCTTCCTGCAGCAACGCGGCTGGACCGCGGGGCCCATCGGCACCGTGATGACCGCGGGCGGGATCGCCGGCATGGCGATGACCGTGCCCGCGGGCGCCTTTATCGATCATACCGAAAAGAAACGACTCGTCGTGATCGTCACCGGCATCTGTACGGTGCTTGCCTCGTTCCTGATCCTGCTCTCGCAGGCAGGCTGGGTAGTGACGGTGAGCCAGGTGGCCACCGCCATCGCAGGTGCCGCCATCGGCCCGGCAGTGGCGGGCATGACGCTGGGCGTCGTCCGCCAAGCCGGTTTCAATGCCCAGAACGGCCGCAACCAGGCATGGAACCATGCCGGCAACATGGTCGGCGCGGGGCTCTCTGGCTGGCTCGGCTGGAAGTTCGGCATGCCGGCGATCTTCTATCTTGCCGCGCTGTTTGGGGTGCTGGCGATCACCTGCGTGCTGCTCATCCCGGAACGCGCGATCGACCATGCCGCCGCGCGCGGCCTGGAGGCCAAGGAGGATGCGAAGGAGGAAAGTCAGGCCGAGGGCTTTGCCGCCCTGTTCCGGACCAAGCCACTGCTGATCCTTGCCGCGGCACTCGCCTGCTTCCACCTCGGCAACGGTGCGATGCTGCCGCTTTACGGACTGGCCGTGGTGGGTGCCGGCAAGGGTGACGCGGCGCTGTTCACCGCCACGACGGTAGTGGTGGCGCAGGCGGTGATGATCCTTGCCTCGCTGATCGCGATGCGGCTTGCGGCCGGCCGAGGCTATTGGCTGGTCCTGCTGGTGTCGTTCGCTGCGCTGCCGCTGCGCGGGGCGTTGGCCGGCACGTTCATCGAGCATTGGGGCGTCTGGCCGGTGCAGGCCCTCGACGGCATCGGGGCCGGGCTGCAGAGCGTGGCGGTCCCCGGGCTCGTCGCCTGCATGCTCGACGGCACCGGTCGGGTGAATGTGGGCCAGGGTGCGGTGATGACGGTGCAGGGCGTCGGCGCGTCGCTGAGTCCGGCGATCGGCGGCTGGCTGGCGCAGGCGATCGGCTATCGCCTGGCCTTCTATATCCTCGGCAGCTTCGCGCTGATCAGCCTGGCGCTGTGGATCGGCTTCGCCGCAACCCTCCGGCCCGCCTGCGCGGGTGCACAACCTGACCAGGACCAATGAGCCCGGCGACGCTCGCTACTTGGGCCATCTGCATCGCCGCGACAGCGGGGGTGATCGGCCGCCCGTTTCGTTGGCCCGAGGCGGTCTGGGCCGTCAGCGGCGCGCTGCTGCTCCTGCTGCTCGGGCTGATGCCGATCGGCGCCGCAGCAGCCGCGGTGGGCAAGGGGCTCGACGTCTATCTGTTCCTGATCGGCATGATGCTGCTCAGCGAAACCGCGCGGGAGCAGGGGCTGTTCGACTGGGTCGCCGCCACCGCCGCCGCGCATGCCCGCGGCTCGACGCCGCGTCTGTTCGGGCTCGTGTATCTGACGGGTATCGTCACCACGACCTTCCTGTCGAACGATGCCACCGCGGTGGTGCTCACCCCCGCCGTCTATGCCGCCGCGCGCAAGGCCAAGGCCGATCCGCTGCCGATGCTGTTCGCCTGCGCACTGATCGCCAACGCCGCCAGCTTCGTGCTGCCGATCTCCAATCCGGCCAATCTGGTGCTGTACGGGGGCACGATGCCGCCGCTCGGGCAATGGTTCGGTTCGTTCGCCCTCCCCTCGATCGCCGCCATCGCCGTGACCTTCTTCGCATTGCGTTGGGCGGAGCGGGCGCGGCTGTCGGGCAGTTGCGAAACGGACATCGCCCGCGCGCCGCTGTCGGGCGGGGGCAAGGCGGCGCTGGCGGGTATTGCCGCCACGGCCTTGCTGCTGCTCGCCATGTCGGCACTCGACCGGCCACTGGGCCTGCCGACCTGCGTCGCAGGACTGGCAACGACCTTGCTCGTCTGCGCGCTCGCCAGGCGCTCGCCGATTACCCTGGCAAGCTCAGTTTCGTGGAGCGTGCTGCCGCTCGTTGCGGGGCTGTTCGTGCTGGTCGAGGCGCTCGACCGGACCGGTGTGATCGCTATGGTTGCGGACGCCTTGCGCGCCGCTGCCGGCGATCCCGCGCGCGGCGCCGCCACGGCCGGCACCGTGCTCGCCTTCGCCTCGAACCTGATGAACAACCTGCCGGCGGGCCTGATCGCCAGCGAAGCGGTGGCACAGGCGCACCCGCCGCGGCTGATCGTCGACGCGCTGCTGATCGGCGTGGACCTCGGCCCCAATCTGTCGATCACGGGCAGCCTGGCGACGATCCTGTGGCTCCAGGCGATCCGGCGTGAAGGCGAGGACGTCGGCTTCTGGCGATTCCTGAAGGTCGGCGCGGTGACGATGGTGCCAGCGCTCATCGCGGCGCTCGGCGCGCGGCTGCTGCTCGGCTGAGCGCAGTGGCGGAGACGGAGGGATTCGAACCCTCGGTACCAGTAATCCCGGTACGGCGGTTTAGCAAACCGCTGGTTTCAGCCACTCACCCACGTCTCCGGATGCGCCGAGGTCGAGCCCTATAACGAGCCCTTCGCCCGCAATCAACGGGGATAACCACATGAACGTGAAATCGAGTCGATCGGGCGCCCATTCATTGCCGCGACAGCCCCACGCGCCTAGGATCACGCCCGCAAGAGCAGCAGGGTTCGGGAAATTTTGATGATGCGATCGGGTTGGTTCACGCTTCTGGCAGTTGCCGTCACCGGGCTGGGGAGCATGCCTGCCGCCGCCCAGATGACGACGATCGACCCCAATACCGCGATCGATTCGGACCTCAAATCGTCACCGCCGCAGCAAAGTGCGCCGCCGCCCGCGAGCACGCAGATGCAGGAATCCTATCCCCCGGCGGACACCGCACCACCGCCGGCCGACAGCAGCCCGCCGCCCGTGCAGCCGGCACCCTCCAGCCCCGCCGCCGCGGACCCGTCGGCGACCACCGCGCGTCAGGCGGCCACCGACACGTTCGAGAAGGACGATCTGCTCGCCGCGGCCGAGGGCACGTTCGGCAAGGGCGCCTCGGGCCTTGCCAAGCTGCTCGAGGACATTCTGAAGGACCAGGGCAAGCCCAACGCCTACATCGCCGGCAGCGAAGCCTCGGGCGCGATCGGCGTCGGCCTGCGCTACGGCAAGGGCGAGATGTTCCACAAGGTGGAGGGGCAGCGCCCGATCTACTGGACCGGCCCGTCGATCGGCTTCGACCTGGGCGGCGACGCCAACAAGGTGTTCGTGCTGGTCTACAACCTCTATGACAGCCAGGAAATCTACAAGCGCTTCCCGCAGGGCGAGGGCCATGCCTATTTCGTCGGCGGCTTCTCGGCGTCGTATCTGCGGCGCGGCGACGTGGTGCTGATCCCGGTGCGGCTGGGCGTGGGCTGGCGGCTGGGCGTCAACGCCGGCTACATGAAGTTCAGCGAAAAGCAGCGCTGGCTGCCCTTCTGATCGGAAGCAGGGCGGGGCCGCACGCGCAGCCCCGCCCCTGCCCTCAACCGAATTCGACCGCCTCGAACTTCACCGGCTCGCCGATCGCCTGGTTGGCAAGCTGGCCCTCCCACATCACCCGGTTGCCGCGAATGATGGTGCCGACCGGGCGGCCGGTCAGTTCCATCCCCGTAAAGGGCGACCAACCGCAGCGCGAGGCGAGCCACGCCTCGTCCACCGTCCAGCGCGACTTGAGGTCGACCACGGTGAAGTCGGCATCATAGCCCGGCACGATGCGGCCCTTGCCCACCAGCCCGAAGATGCGCTGCGGCCCCGCGCTGGTCAGGTCGATCAGCCGCTGCAGCGTCAGCCGCCCTTCCGCGACATGGTTGAGCATCAGCGGCAGCAGCGTCTGGACGCCGGGCATGCCGCTGGGGCTGTCCGGATAGGGCTTGGCCTTCTCCCCGGCGGTGTGCGGCGCATGGTCCGACCCGAGCACGTCGGGCACGCCCTGGCGCAGCCAGTGCCACAGCCCGTCGCGATGCGCCCCCGAGCGGATCGGCGGGTTCATCTGCGCATAGGTGCCGATCGTCGGATAGGCCTCCTCCCCCGCCAGCGTGAGGTGCTGCGGGGTGACTTCGCAGGTGGCGATGTCCTTGTTCTGGCCGAGCAGCTCGAGCTCGGCCGGCGTGGTCACGTGGAGGACGTGGATCCGCCGCCGCGCCGCGCGGGCCAGCCGCAGGATACGCCGGGTGGCGAGGATCGCGCTCTCGTCATCGCGCCACACGGGATGCGACGCGGGATCGCCGGGCACGCGCTCACCCAGCCGCTCCTGCATGCGGAACTCGTCCTCGGCATGGATCGCCACGCGGCGATGGCCCGAGGCGAGTACCCGCGCGAGATTGGCATCGTCGGAGACCAGCAGATCGCCGGTCGAGGCGCCCATGAAGATCTTCACGCCCGCAGTGCCCGGGAGCCGCTCCAGCTCGGCGAGGTGCTCGGCGTTGTTGTTGGTCGCGCCGACATAGAAGGCATGATCGCACCACATGCGGTGGTGCGCGCGGGCCAGCTTGTCGGCCACCGCCGCCTCGCTGTCGGTATTGGGCTTGGTGTTCGGCATCTCGAACACCGCGGTCACCCCGCCCAGCACCGCCGAGCGGCTGCCGCTTTCCAGGTCTTCCTTGTACTCGAGCCCCGGCTCGCGGAAATGGACCTGGCTGTCGATCACGCCGGGCAACACGTCGAGGCCGGTGCAGTCGATCGTCTCGCCCGCATCGCCCACCGCGCCGATCGCGACGATCTTGCCGCCGGAAACGCCGACATCGACCTCCGCCGGTCCGCTCGGGAGATGCACGCGGCCGCCGCGCAGCTTGAGTTCGACATTCGCCATGGCTTGCCTCTTTCGTCAGCGTTTGCCGCGTCCTACCTGTTCGGCATGGACGATACCAGCACCTGGCTCGACGATCGCGCGCTCCTGCGCCTCTCCGGCGACGATGTTCGCGGCTTTCTGCAGGGGTTGCTGCCGCAGGACCTGGCCAGCGTCACGCCGCAGACGCCGCAATGGGCCGGGCTGCTCACGCCACAGGGCAAGGCATTGTTCGATTTCCTCCTCTGGGCGGACGGTGACGCGATCCTGATCGATTGCGAAGCCAGCGCACGCGACGCCGTCGCGCGGCGTCTGACCATGTACCGCCTGCGCCGCACAATCACGATTGAGCCGGTCGAGACGGGCGTGCACTGGTCCCCCTCACCGCGCCCCGGAGCAGTCCCTGACCCGCGGCTGGCGGATCTCGGCCACCGCTGGCTCGGCGATGCGGCGGGTGGAAGCGCGGCAGGAGCGTGGCGGGCGCATCGCCTGTCGCTGGGCGTCGCCGAAGGCATGGACGAGCTGGGCAGCGACAAGACGCTGTGGCTCGAATGCAACGCGCAGGAGCTGCGAGGCGTCAGCTACACCAAGGGCTGCTATATCGGTCAGGAGAACACCGCGCGGATGCACTATCGCGCCAAGGTCAACCGCCGGCTGGTCGTGGCGCCGCTCGCCGCACCGGGCGATCGCACCCGTGCGATCTACCCGGAGCTGGGCAAGATGGTCGAACTGCGCAGGGTGGAGGCGCTGGGGGACGCGCTGGTGCCGGAATGGCTTGCGGCGGCGCTGGCCGCCGAAGCATGAGCCGACACCAATCCGGCCCTTGCTAGGCCGTCGCAGATGAAGCCGGGATAGCACCAGCCAGGAAGCCACCGTCCTTCTGGCGAAGGCGGGAATCCATTTGCCAGGACGCTGGCAGAAAGAACGGGGGCTTCAGCGCCAAGGGATCCCCGCCTTCGCGGGTATGACGCCATATTCCGGTGGCGTGCGACAGCCCTGCCGCTTGCGGCAGCCACCGCTGATATTTAGCCCGCAAAAAGAAAGGGAGACCGGTTGCCCGGCCTCCCCTCTTTTTACGTCCATCCCTTGCGGGAAGGCGGCAATTACATGCCCGAACCCGGACCGTACGTGATTTCCACGCGACGGTTCTGGAGCTCGCGAACGCCATCGGCGGTCGGAACGCGCGGGTTGCTCTCGCCGAAGCCCTGGGCCTGCATGGCGGCGTCGGGGATACCCTTACCACCCATGTAGCTGCGGACCGTGTCGGCGCGACGCTGCGACAGACCAACGTTGTAGCTCGCCGAGCCCGAACGGTCGGTGTAGCCGGCGATGACAACCTTGGTGTTGCTGCAATCGGCGTAGTTGCTGATCGCATTGTCCAGGATGCTCGCTGCTTCCGGCGTGATGTCCGACTTGTTCCAGTCGAAGAACACGATGTACGGCCCAGGCGTGCAGACCTTGGCTTCCGGAGCCGGCGGCGGCGGCGGCGGCGGCGGAGTCTCAGCGACCGGAGCCGGCGGCGGCGGCGGCGGCGGAGCGACGGGCTCTTCCGGCGCACCGAAGTTGTAGGTCAGGCCGACGAGCAGGCTGTGCGAACGATAGCGACCCTTCCACTGGTTGCCACCGAGATCAACCATCTTGACGTCGGGTGCGTTGAAGAAGCGATACTTCAGCGACACGTCGACATTCTTGTTGATCGGCGCACGAACGCCAGCGAGCGCCTGCCATGCGAAGACGGTGTCCGAGTCGTTGAGGACATCGGCTGCACCAGCGACGCGCAGACGGTTCTTCACGCGGGCAACACCCGCACCACCGCCGACGAAGCCCTGCAGGCCGTTGTCGTCACCGAAGTCGAGCAGGCCGTTGACCATGAAGGACAGCGCCGACGTGCTGCCGCTGGCGTCCTCATAGTTGCCAGCTGCCGTGGTGCCCGCTGCGCCGTTGGCGAACAGGATCGCCGTCGGAACTGCGGTACGTGCGCTGTCGACGCGCGAGCGACGATAGCTCACTTCGGCTTCCGCACGGAACGGACCGAAGTCATACCCGATTTCACCACCAACGTCGTAACCGACATGGTTGTTCTGCGTCACAACATCCTTGCTGGCGCCAACGTCGAAGTGAATGTCCTCGACGAGCATCGCGCCACCTTCAACACCCACATACCACGCGTCGTCGCGGGCAAAGGCGGGCGTGCTGAGCGCGGTCGTGGCGAGCGCCAAAGTGACGGCAAGCTTCCGCATCATAATCCCCTTTCATGGTCGTCCTAACGGACAGGCCAAACTCACTACTCAAACCAAAGTTTCGGCGCAAGCGCACAAACCCGCGGACTGTTGCACAAACGTCACATGTTAATCCGTTCCGATCAACCCGTGCTGGCGCAACATTTGTAGGACCGCGGAGATCGCCCCTCTCGCCTCTGCGTCAACCGTCATGCCCCCCGAGGGTTCCGCGACATTCGACTGTCGGGGCCCAACTACTTGCCGCCCTTCGATAAAAAGTCTTCCATAGGTACGCCCTTGGTACCATTCTCCGCCGCTGAACAAGGCCAGGGCCTGGTCCGCGGCGACCCACACCCGCATGCCGTCACGCGGAGTCAAAAAACGCCAGCCGCCTTCGGTCCACCCTGCCAGCTTGCGTGCCTGACCGGCCCAAGCATCTTGCGGCGCAGCACCGATGATCCAGCACTGGCCGGTCGCCGGCGCTGCGGGCGGCAAATCGACCATCGCCGCGACCACGGCTGCCTGGGTGGCGATGTCGAGCAGCGCGAGGGCTTCGTTGTGGAACATCTCCTTCTGCGCCTGCCCGGGCTCGAGCAGCGGCAGCGCCAGGCGCGGCGTCGGCAAAACGGTCATTGGTCGTCTCCAAGACTGGGAATCGAAAGCTGCACGGCGGGCGACAGGCCGTAGGTGCCGATCTGGCGTACCGTGAGCGTGAGCGGCGCCGCGCGATCGGCGGCGGACAGCGTCAGCCCGGGGGAGCTTAGCGTGCGCACGCTTCGCTCGGCCCCGCGAACGATCTCGACTTCATAGCGCTCGACCTCCTCGCCGAGCGGCACGTCGACGCCGTCGCGCCATGCCCAGCCGACCCTGCTCCGCCGCGCCCAGCCGATTTGCGTGACATCGCCCTGCCGCGTCGCGCGCAGGTGCACCGGCGACGGGGGCAGCAGCGAGATGCCGGTCGATGTCGTCGTGACGGGCGCCACATCAATGGGATCGTCGGAGCCTTGCGCGAGCAGTCGCACCGCCCCGCCGACAGCCACCCGAAGGTCGAGCGGCTTGAGCGTCTCGCGCGCGACCAGCACGAAGCGATCGCCGATGCGCTGGGTGCCGATGGCCGCCTCGGTCCCCCGCCGGCCGCGCCATAGCTGCGACAGGCGCCAGCGGGTCCCACCAAGGCTCGCCGCCTGGCCAAACTGAAGCAGTTCGTCGCCGAGCATCGCAAGGTTCGCGCCGGCGTCGAGCGCCGCCGGATCCGCATTGGCCAGCGCCATGTCGGTGCGGGCGAGTTCCACCTCGGCATAGCCCGCGTTGTCGATCAGCGCCGCGCGGGCCGGGGCCGGCGGCACCCGCACCGTGCCGAGAATTGCCGGATAGGCGGTATCCCCCGCCGGCACCCAGTGCGCGCCGCCATCGGTGCTCGCCAGCAGCGCGGCCCGGCGCCAGCCGCTGCCGGTGCCGGTAGCGGCAACCACCAGGTTCGGTCCCGTCGTGGCGACGTCGTCCAGCGGCGGCAGCTCGAACGGCATCAGGAGGGTACGGCCGCGCTGCGCGTCCGGCGCCATGACCGCGCGGCCGGGGCTCGCCGCACCCGAGAGCGGCGCCTCGGCGATCGGCACGCATTCGAGCTTCACGACCATGTGCTCGAGCGACCAGCGATCCACGCGCCACTGGCCGGGCGCACCGTCGATGGTGATGCGCGCGCCGGGGGCGAGCGTCAGCGCCTCCCAGCCGAGCGTCAGCGTGCGGCGCTCGCGGGCCAGATCGGTGCGGGCCAGCGCTGCCGCCGCCATCGCCTTGGCCGCGCCGGCATCGAGCACGGCGGGCAGGTCGATTCGCGTCTCGCGCGTGCCGGTGCCCGGGCGCGACGCCTGCTGCACGCCCGCCTGATAGTCGCGCGCGGGATCATAATAGCCGATGCTCAGCCGGCGCGGCGCTGCATCCGCCGCCGCGATCGCGCGCGCCCCTCGGCCGGTGGGCTGGGCGTCGGCGCCGACCCCGCTGTCGGCCATCGCCCGCGCCGCCCCCGTGCCGGTCTGCAGAGTCAGGGCATTGCCGTCGCTCTGCACCCAGGCACCGGTCGCCGCGCACAGCGCGTCCAGCGTGTTTCGCAGCGAGTCCTGCGCGGAGAAGCCGGCCAGCGGTGTAGTGAGCCCGTCCGCCGCCACCCCCAGCGCCTGCGCGACGCTGCTCGCCGCCACCGGCTCGGCGTCCGCGATCACCTCGAAGCTCAGCTGGGGAATGCGGTTGCCGAAGGTGGCGAGTTCGAGATCTTCGAACACCGCATAGGCGGTGCCGCGATGCGCCGGCGCCGTGCCCGAGCCTTCGATCGACGCGATCAGCGGATCGACCCGCTGGTCCTCGGCGCCGGTGTAAAGGCGGAAGCCGGTACGCACCTTGAAGTCGCCCGCCGCGCCACGAAGCAGCTGGCCGTCCGCCCAGATCCGCCCCACGCCCTGGATCGGCCGCGTCGACAGCGCCACCGCGAACGACGCGGTGTAGCTGTAGGCGGTGGTCGAGGGCCGCCCTTGCCGCCGCCCTCGGTGGCGCGATGCTCGATCAGGTCGGTCGCCCAGATCACGCTGCCCGCCACCCGGATCGTCCCGAACAGCTGCGGGATCGCGGTGCCATAGCTCGAAGTCTGGACGCGGAGGTCGGCGAGCCGCGGCCCCTCGCGCGGGCCCTGCTTGAACAGCAGCTGGCGGTCGATCGCACCGCCGATCAGCCCGCTCAGGCTCGCGCCGAACGGCCCGCCGATCAGCCCACCCGCCACCGTCAGCACCACCGTCGCCATCAGCCTTCCTCCTCCAGACGCCAGCAGCCCAGCACCGGCCAGGGCACGGGGCCGGGGCGTTCGACCACCCGGCGCGCGAGCGCGTCGGCATGGATGATTCCGTCCTCACAGCGGATCGCGAGGTGCAGCTGGCCGGGTCCGCTGCGGCAGAGCAGCAGGTCACCGAGTTGTGCTTTCGCGACCTCGACCAACCCGGCTTCGCGCAGCTGCGCCGCGGTGCCGGCCACATCGCCGGTGCGCAGCCGATACGTTGCCGGCGCGCCGCGTCCGAGCGCGACCACTGCCAGCCCGACGCAGTCGAGCCCCGTCGCCACGTCGCGTCCGTGCAGCCGAAAGGGCGCGCCGAGCGCTGCCCGCGCCGCCGCGACCACCGCCGCGCCGCTCATGCGCCGGGATACCGGGTGAGCAGGTCGGTGCCCGGCAGGAAGGGCTCGCCGCGGAAATTGGCGGCGTTGGCGAAGCGACCCGTACAGATCTCGAACCGGCCGTCGCAGCCCTCAATGAGCTGGACCAAGGCGCCCACCCCGCCGAAGCGCGGCGGGCGGCGGAGCGTCACCCGGTTGCCCTCGGACGCGGCAATCGCATCCTCCAGCCCGCTGTTCGGCCCGCCGAACCAACGCAGCCGGCCGTTGCCGTAGGCGTTGGCGGTGGGTTCGGCGGTATCCAGCGTCACCACCGCGTCGGCCACCGCCGTCACCCGGGCGAAGCGCCGCCGCCCGGCCATCGCCACCCGGCACCGCGTGTCGCCCAGCTCGGCGCGGCAATCGGGCGAGGTCGCCTCGGCCACCGGCGCATCGAAGGCGGCGGTGAGCCCGCGCAGCTCCGCAGTGATCGCGCCGTCCCGCGTTTCGATCGCACCGATCGTCCCCTCGCCCAGCGCCACCGTTTCGCCCGGCGCGGTCCAGTCGGTGGCGAACAGCGCGACGCGGGCAAAGTCCCAGCGGCCGGCGAGCAGGTCCGTCTCGGAGATAGCGTCGCCGGAGAGCATGCCGTGCACGTCCATGCTGTCCGCCTCCAGCGTCGCGCTGCGCTCGACCGCGCTGGGGGTCATCCCCGGCGCGGCGCGGTAGAGTACGCCGTCGATCAGCAGGTCGCGGTCGTGCGCGGTGAGGCCGATCGTCACCCCGTCGCGCCGCTCGATCCGCCAGCACAGGGTGACGGTGGTCAGCGTGCCTTCCAGCCAGCTCATTCGCGGATCTCCACCAAGGGCACCGAGGCGGCAGCACCGGCAAGGAAGGTCGCGCGACTCACCCGCAGCTGGTCCTCGGCGAAGCGCACCGGCACGTCGAACAGGAAGGACGCGGTGAGCTTCACCCCCGCGGCGGGCGCAACGTCGAGCGTCACCACCCCGCTCGCGCCCAGCGTGAAGGCCGAGGTCGCGACGCCATTGAGCTTGAGCGCCACGGTGCCCGCCACCGGCCGGGTGATCCGCCGCACCGTCTCGCCATAGCTCCTGACCAGCTGGAAGCGCGCGGTCTGGCCGTCGCCGGTGCCGAGCGGCTCGTCCTGGGCCTGGTAATCGAACGGATCGCGTAGCCGGAATCCGCGCGCCGGCCCCATCCGCGCGCGGTAGAAGGCCAGCAACGCCGCGATGTCCGCCTCGGAGCGGACGCCGGGGCCGACATCATAGCGCGTCCGCGCCTGCGCCCAGGCGGCGTTGCGCCGCTCGGCGCCGCCCGCGCTGGTGACGATCGCGGTCGAGAGCTCGGGCACCACCTCCGCCTCGCGCCCCAGCGCGATCGGAAAGGACACGTCGTCGAAGGGCGTCACGTCCGCCTCCTGGTCGAAATGGGTGAAACCGTCGCGCGCCACCTGCGGCAGCGCCCAGACGAAGGTCGCCGCGACTCCGCGCGCGCGGCCCCGCTCGGCCGCCTCGGCGATCGCGCGCCACTGGAGCCGGTTCTCGGCGCGCAGCACGAAGCCGGCGAGATAATGCTGGCGCGCCGCCGGATAGCCGAGCCGCGCCTGCGCCGCCGCGACCGCGCGTTCGGACGCCGCCGCATTGCCCGCCGCTGCCCAGTCATAATCCTCAAGCTGGAGCACGTCGAAAGCGGGCGAGGCCCAGCCCACCGGCATGTTCGCGCGCTTCGCCTCGGGCATCGCCGGGTCGAGCACGGTGGGCAGATAGGTGAGCAGCAGGACCTGCGCGCCGGGCGCGGCAGCCTTCACCGCATCGCGCAGCGCGAGTGTCGATGCGGCGAGCAACGCCCCCGCCGCATCGAGCACAACGATGTTCACCGTACCCTTCAGATTCTGCGGCGCGGGATTGCCGAGCGCCGCCTGCGCCGCCGCGTCGTGGATGCAGAGCCAGCCATCGGCCATCACCCACCACCAGGGCTCGCCGATCTGGAACTTCACCGCCAGCCCTGCGGCTTGCGCGATCCCGACAAACGCCAGCGCCACCGCGTGCAGATAGGCCATCGCCCCGGCATGCGCGAGCGAGAGCAAGGTCGAGGGCGGGCTCCACCCGGTCAGCGCCGGGCTGCCGTCGGCGGCGCGCTGCTTCCAGTCGCCCCAGCAATGCTGGTCGAGCAGCTCGTAGCTCAGCGACCAGATCACGCCATAGCCGAGCGCCCTGGCCCGCGCCGCGAAGTCCGCATGCCACGCGGCGCAGGCCCGGTTGAGCGGGCCCCCAGCCAGGCTCGCATAGAAGCCGCCCGAGGCGGGCTCGAGCCGGAAATAATGGCTCATGCCGACATAATGGAGAATGTCGCCGCGATAGCCGAGCTGGAGGATATTCCGCAGCAGCCGCGCCGGCGTCTGGTTGTAGCCGTCGTCATAGCCGGTCGCGATCGACAGGCGGTGCTCGGGCAGCACCACGTCGCCGATCGTCAGCACCGATCCGGGCCCGTCGCAGGCGATGCCGGTCAGCTCGACCCAGCCCTCGCTCGCCGCCGCCAGCGGCGTGGTGTCGCCCGCGACATAGCCCGGCGGCACCAGCGAGACGAACATCCGGTCGACATCCCCGGCCCAAACCGGATCCGCCTCGCCCGGCAGCAGGAAGCCCCCCGCCACATCGGCAAAATCGATCGACACCTCGGCATCGCTCGGCGCGCCGCTGGCATAGTTCCACAGTCGCACATACCAGGATCGCGGCACACCGCCCGCGTCGCGCCCTTCGATCGTCAGCACCGGGCCGTTGACCGCATCGAGCGCGATCACCCCCGAGGACCGCCAGCGGAACCGCAGCCGGCAGCCGCGAAAGTCGCGCGCGGTCGCATAAGCGAGCAGCGGGTGGTCCCAACGGTCCTCCGCCTCCCAGATCAGCCCGGCGAGATCGCCGCGCCGCTGGAACACCAGGTCGACACGCAGCGCATCGGGTGCGCTGGTGACCACGCTCGCCATCATCGGCCGGGGAAAATTCACCGTCCAATAGACCGGATCGAACCGGCTGATCACGCCCGTCGCCTGGTCGCGCCGCCGCGCGGCGAGCCACCAGCCCATCAGTCGAGCCCCGCCAGCGCCGAGCGCACCGCCCGCGCCACCTGCCGGCTCGATTGCGCCAGCGCCTTGGGCGCGGCATCGGCGGCGGCGTTGACGGTGATCGACACGCGCACGTCGCGCCCGCCGCCCTGCCCGTTGCTAGGTGCCACCTGCCCCGCGCTGGTCGGCACGAACAGCTCGGGCCCGCGCTCGCCGACCCAATAGGGACGACCGGGGCTCACCGGCCCGCCGGTGGCACGGCCCGGCAGACCGAACAGCCCGCCGAGCAGCGACAGCATGCAACCACCGCCGTCGGCCGCTGTGCCGCGAGTCGGTGGGAAGCTGACCCCAACCGCGGCCCGGGCAATCTCTTCTAGCGCCTTAAGCGCAATCTTGGCGAGATCGTCGAAGCCGAGCTTGCCGGTCTGCACCGCGCGCAGCAGCGTCGTCTCGATCGTCTTGCCCGCGCGGTCGACGCCGGTCGCCAGCGGCCCTTCGAGCGTGCCGCGCATCGCATCCACGTCGCGCGAGAAGCCGGCGGTATCGGCACGCACCGAGACCACCAGCCGTTCGATTTCCTCATCCATCGGGAAATTGCTCCTGCAATCTTGCGATCAGGTCCGCGCTCGGCGGTTCCCCCGCCTCGGGCGCGGCCGCCATCAGCAGCGCGGCGAGTTCGGCCGGGGTCGCCAGCCAGAACCGATCGGGGCTCCAGCCGAAGGCGAGCCCTGCCAGTCCTGCCAGCCGCCCGGCCGCCTCGGCGAAGCTCGTCATCGTCCTGCCAGGATCTGGCCGATCAGCGCCTTGAGGGCAGGGGTCGCCGCGACCAGCCCGGCCTGGGCCACGCCTTCGGAAAACGCCTCGCGGGTCAGCCCTTCGGGGGCCGACTTGAGGCAATGCCAGAACAGCGCGACCATCTCGCTCAGCGCCAGCCGCCCGGCCGCCGCGCGCTCGACCAGCGCGAACAGCGGGCCCAGCTCGGCCTCGGCGGCGACCAGCGCCTCGAAGCTCGGCCGCAGGACGAGCGGCACGCCGCCCACCCGCAGGGTCGCCTCGCCGCGCACCGGATTGGCCGCGCCGGTCATGCGCTCACCACCGGGCCGGAGCTTTCCAGGCTCAGCGTGTAGCTGCGCTCCCCGTTGAAATCGCCGGCATAGTCGAGCCGCGTGACGAGGAACCTGCCCGTCATCGTCTCGCCGCTCTCGAAGCTCAGCCGATAATCGTCGAGCGTGCCGGCCAAGGCATTGGCCTTTACCCGCACTTCCGCGGTCGATCCGGTGAACACGCCCGCGGCGGACACGCTCACCGATCGCACCCCGGCGCCGGAGAGCAGCTCGCGCCAGCCGCCCGAATCCTTGCTGGTGATCGCCACCGCCTCGCCGTTCACCGAAAGCTGCGTCGTCCGCAGCCCCGCCACGCTGGCGTACACCACCGGCGTCGCGCCATTGCCCACCTTGAGCAGGAAGGCGCTGCCTTTTTCCGCTGCCATTTGTGTCTCCTGTTGGTTCGTGAGCGCACGCGGCATTTGCCCGGCGCGCGCTAAAGCCCCTCCCCTTCAGGGGGGGGGGTCGGGGTGGGGCTGTGTCTCACCGAGACCAACAGACGATCTGGAATCCCTCCACCCCCAACCCCTCCTCCCAGGAGGAGGGGCTAGAATGTGGCCCGCAGCATCCGCACCCGGTGCTCGACCACCGCCGTCACCCCGTTCGCGCCCTCGTCCACCACCCGCGTGCGGACCAGCACCCGGCTGACGATCCGCCAGCCGCCGCCCAGCGCCGCCGGCATCGCGGCGATCGCCGCCTCGACGTCCGCCGCGAGCGCCCGCACCCGCTGCCGGGCGACGCCGGAATCGCGCACCAGCACCGAGGTGCGCACCTCGCGGCCGTCCTGGTCCTTGGTGCTCCAGTCGGTGAGCATCGCCTCGTCCACGAGCAGATAGGGCCGCACCGCCCGCTGGGGCGGCGCATCGAACACGCCGTTGACCGGGGTCGACAAGGCGCCCGTGGCGGTCAGCGCGGTGCGCATCGCCGCGGTGATCGCTTCCTGCGGGCTCATCGCAACAGCCCTCCCAGCCAGCGCAGCGCGGGGTCGGCGAGCCAGCGCCGCCACAGCCCGCGCCCCGACAGCGTGACCGCGCTACCCTCGACCGTCACCGACACGCCCGGCACCGCCTCGCGGACGCGTTCGGCCAATCGCCCGGCCGCGTCCGTGGCCGCCGCGCGGCCTGCCGCGTCAGCGCGCGCCTTCAGCTGCTCCAGCATTGCCGCCGCGCCCCCGCCATCAGCTGCAGCCGCCGCCACGGCCGCCAGAATGCCACCACCGCCGCCGGCGGCACCGCCGTGTCCCCGCGCGTCTCGAGCAGATGCGCCGCGAGCAGCACCACGCCCTGCGCAAGCGGCGGCGGCAGGTTCTCCCAGCCCGGCGCCGTGCCCGCCACGAAAGTGACGCGCACCCGCGCCGGCACCGTCGTCAGCGCCAGCCGCACCCAGCCCTCGCCGCGCGCATCCAGATCGATCGTGTACGCCGCCACCGGCAGCGCCGTCGCCGCACCCGCGGCATCGACTGTCTCGACCGCGCCGATCGCGGTGACCGGCGCCACCGGCAGCCGCTGCCAATCGGGCGTGCGGCCGAGCCAGGCCTGCCATTGCCGCGCGATCCAGGCGGTGCCGGTAAAGGCCTCGCCCAGTGCCAGCGCGGTCTGGACGGCGGCAGTGACGGCGGCATCGTCGGTGCCGTTCGCCATGCGCAGATAGTCCTTCACCGCCGCGCACGCGCTCGCGATCGCCGCCGCCGGAAAGGGCGGTGCGTCCATGGTTCTTCTCCCTCTGTTGGTTGCCGCCGCGTGCCCGCGCGGCGCGACAAGGCCTAGGCGGTAGTTTCCGCCTCCGCCTCCGCCTCGGCCTCCAGCGTCCGGTTGTCGCCCGGGTCGTAGGGGGACGTGCCGTCCCACTCGATCCGGTTGACCACCGCGCCCGCCTCGATCACCCGATAGACTGCCATCGCCCGCGCCTCAGCCGAAGGTCCAGGTCACGCGAACCTCGCCGCGCCCGCCGGTACCGCCTGCGCCCGAGACGAAGCCGGTGTCGCAGGCGCCCCCGCCGCCGCCGGCGCCGCCCGGTGCCCCGCCGGCGCCCCCTGCGCCGCCATTGCCGGTGAGGTTGCCCGTATAGCCGCCCCCGCCGCCCGCACCGCCGGACCCGACCAGCGGATCCGCCGCGCCGCCGGCGCCGCCTGCAGCGCTGCTCGTTGTCCCTGCGGCACCCGCGACGGCCGGCGATCCGGCATGGCTCGATCCCGCACCGTCGGCGGCGGCGAGCCGCACGACATTGCTGGCGTCGATGCTCGCCCCGGCCGCGCCGCCACCAGCCGCGCCGGCGCTGCCCGCGCCCCCCGTGCCGGTAGCGCTGCTCCCGCCCCCGCCGCCGGACGCGGCGAAGGTGCCGCCGGCCAGCGCAGCCCCGGCCACCGTCCCGGCCGTCTGCCCGGGGCCGCCGCCGTTACCGCCGTCGGCGCGGACCAGACCGCCCAGCAGGCTGGCGCCCCCCGTGCCGCCGGCCACGCCATTGGCGGCGGCGGTACCGGCCGCCGGGCCGCCGCTCCCGCCGGCGCCCACCGTCACCGATTCGGTTGCGCCATGCGCGCCGGCGGCGAATCGCAGCAGCTGCACCATGCCGCCGCCGCCGCCCCCGCCGCCGGTGCGTACCGAGGCGCTGGCGCCGCAGCGGCCCGAGCCGCCGCCGCCACCGCCACCAATCGCCATCACCTCCAGGCCGGCTGCCAGCGGCGGCCGGGTGCTGGTGGCGGAGCTCGTGTAGACGATCCGCAGCGGCGCGATCCGCCAGTCGAACGCCTCCCACGCGCCCTTCCACCAGACGAACCACACCGCGTCGCCCTGCGCCGACAGCCAAGCGAGGTCGCTTGCCGAAGCATTGCGCACCGTCACCCGGTTGGCACTGGCATCGCCCTTGTGGACGCGGAGGAAGTCGCCCTCGCGCACCGCGCTCGCCGGCAGGGTGATCGCGAAGGCGCCGCCGCTCGCATCGGCGCGGATCGAGCTGCCGGTATCATCGCTCGACGCCGTATAGGCGCCGCTCTTCTCGATTTTGGGCAGCCGCGCGGCGGCGTCATAGAGTTCGTCGAAATTGGCGTTCGCCTTGATCCAGGCGGCACGCTCGGTATCGCCGGTGCCGTCGTTTGCGGCGGATCCGACATTGATGCTCTGCTTGGCCATGCTCAGCTCCTGTCGGTGCTGCGCAGCGTGGAATCCACGGTGCTGGTGGTGCGGTCGACCCGGGTCGAGAGCCCGGCCCCCGCCGGCGGCGGCACGCGTCTGCGCGCCACCGCCGGGAGGGACAGCGAAAGCCCGTCCATCAGTAGAGCGCCAGCAGGTCGGCGGCGCTGGTGCCGGTCGCCCGCACATAGCGCGCGCGGAACGGCAGGATCGTGCCGTTGGACACGTTCTTCCACACCGTGTCGACGCTGCCATTGACCCCGCGCATCGTCACCGTGCCGCCGGTGCCGACATAGAGCGCCTTGGGGATGTCGGTCAGCGCCACCGTGTCGCTGGGCACCACCGCAGTCGCCAAGGTCGCCGGGGCCGCGACATGGTCGGCCCGGTTCGCGAAACTGTCTGCCATGGGTTCCTCCTCCGGCTCAGTTCGCGGCGAACTTGAGGAGCTTGATCGCCTCCGAATTGCTCACCATGCCGCCCAGCCGCTTGGTCGCGTAGAAATGGACGAAGGGCTTGTTCGAATAGGGATCGCGGAGCAGCTGGGTGTCGCCGCGCTCGGCGATCAGATAGCCCGCCTGGAAATTGCCGAAGGCGACCGAGAAGGCGTTGGCGGCGATGTCCGGCATGTCCTCGGCCTCGACCACCGGGTACCCCAGCAGCGTCGCCGGCTGGCCCGCGGCAATGCCGGGCTGCCACAGCATCTGGCCGTCGCTGGTCTTGAACTTGCGGATCCGCGCGAGCGTCGCCGAGTTCATCACCCAGCTTGCCCCCTGGCGGTACGGCGCACGCAGCGCCTGGACCAGGTCGATAAGTTTCTCTTCCGGATTGGCGGCAAAGGCGCCCGCCGCGCCGGTGGAGAGGTACTGGAGCGTGCCGAAGGCGCGCGTCGCGTCCGCCGCGGTCGAGGTCGGCACCGCGAGGAAGCCCTTGGGCTGGTTGGTGCCGTTGCCATTGACGAACGCGGTACCCTCGGCCTGGGCGAACTCGCGGGCGATCTCGCCGGCCAGCCAGCTTTCCACGTCGAACATCGCGTCGTCGAGCATCGCCTGGCTCGCCGCCGGGTTGGCATAGAGCTCGCCAAAGGGGGGTGCGACTTCGTTGAAGACCGGCGTCGCGGTGATCGGGCGAGCCGCGGTCTCGGAGGCCCAGCCGCTGTCGAAGCCGCCGCTCGCCACCAGCTTGCGATAGCCGCTCGACCCCACCTTCACCACATTGGCGATCGCCCGGATCGGCGAGATCGCCTGCAGCGTCACGTCGATCTGCGCGTCGACCTCGCGCGGCACCGCATAGCCGCCCTCCGCGCCGCTATTGCCCGACAGCGCCTTGGTCTCCACGCCGCCGCGCAAGTATCCGTCGAACGCCGCGCTCGCCGCCGGACGCCCGCCGGCCAGCATCGGCCGCACCGGCGGCAGTGTCACCTGTTCGAAGCTCGATTCCATCGCATCCATGGTCTTCTCCCGCTCAAGAAAGATTGGAAAAACTCAGCCGACCGCGTGCACCCGCGCGAGCGGCTGCATCGGTTCGGCCACCAGACTCACTTCGATCAGCTTGAGCGCGGTCAGCTCGCGCACCCGTCCGCGCCGGGCCGCCGCCACGCGGTAGCCGAAGGACAGCCCCGCAACGGCACCCTCGGCGACCAGCGCCGCCAGCCGCGGATCCTCGACCCGACCGATCACCCGCAGCCCGCGCGAATCCTCGCCGATCGCCTCGATCGTGCCGACCGGCTTGCCGGCATGCTGCCAAAGCAAAGGCACCGGCCCCACCGGCCCGAACGCCCCCGGCCGCACCACGTCGCCGCCGCGATCCTCGCGATCGAACACCGCGGCATAGCCGGCGAAGCGCACGCTCATTTCAGCCAGCCCGGAAAGCCCATCCGCAGCGCCAGCAGCACCAGCACCAGCGCGGCCATCGTGCGGCCCAGCCACTGCATCACCGCCTTGATCATCGACTTCTTGGCATCGCGCCACGCGCTCAGCAGCTCGCGCAGCTCCGCCATGTCCTTGGCGGCGCCGCTATCCTCCAGCCCCAGCCGGGCCAGCGCGCGGTTCGCCCCCACGGTGCCCGCCTCTTCGGCAATGGCGCGGAGCGTGGTCAGCTCGGCGCCTTCGTCCTCGGCCTGCGCGATCAGTTGGCCGAGCATCGTTCCATCGGTCATGGCAACCCCACCATCTTGCGTTTCTCTTCGCTTGTCAGGAAGTCGGCGCCCGCGACCTGCCGCCAGAGCAGCTCGCGCTCCTCGGCCAGCGCCGTCACCCGATCGAGATCGACCGCGAGCACAGCACCCGGAAACCAGGCGCCCAGACCCCGCACCAGCCCGCCGAGCAGATGCTCGGCCATCGGCAGGATCGCGAGCCGCCACAGCGCGCGATTGGCCTCGCGGTAATTGGCATAGGCGGCATCGCCGGGCAGCCCGAGCAGCATCGGCGGCACCCCGAAGGCCAGCGCGATCTCGCGCGCCGCCGCGGCCTTCAGCCCCACGAAATCCATGTCCGCCGGCGTCAGGCTCATCGCCTGCCATTTGAGGCCGCCCTCGAGCAGCATCGGCCGCCCGGCATTGGCGGCGCCAGCGAACCCGGCCTCCATCTCGTCCTTCAGCCGCGCGAACTGGTCGGGCGCCAGCGCGGAGCCGTCGCCGGGATCATAGACGAGCGCCCCGCTCGGCCGCGCGGCATTGTCGAGCAGCGCCTTGTTCCACCGCGTCGCCGCATTGTGGATCGCGATCGCGCCCGCCGCCGCGTCGAGGCAGCCCAGGCCATAATGGTCGTCGGCCGGATGGAAGGCGCGCAAATGGACGATCTGCGGCCGCCCGCCATCATCCGCCGCCAGCCGGGTGACATGCTCGCCGACGCGGTAGCGATAGGCGACCGGCCAGCCGGCGGCATCGGGCTCCACGCTCACCCGCTCGGGGCGCAGCGCGTAGAGCGTCTGCAGCGTGCCCGCGTCGTCGGCGAGCAGCTGGACATAGGCATTGCCGTGGAGCAGCAGCTGCGCCGCCAGCGTCTCGAGCAGCCGCTGCCCGCCCGAGGGTGCTGCGACCAGCGCCACCAGCGCCGGATCGCTGCCCTTCAGCGGTGCGCCGCCCACGCCCTCCGCCACCATCCGCACCGCGCGCTGGGCCACCGGGTTCTGGCAATAGCCTTCGCGCAGCTGCACCTCATAGCTGCGCGGCCAGTCGCCGAAGCTCCCCCAGACGCCGCGTGCCAGTGCCGGCCGCTGCCCCTCGCGCGCGGCCTTGCGCCCGAACCACTTCATCGCGCCAGCTCCGCGACGCTGAGCTTGCCGTCATGATCCAGGTCGCGTGCCCAATAGGCGGCGGTGAGGCTGGCGCGCATCCCGTCCCAGAAGCCGCCGGTCAGCTTGTCGGGGGGAAATACCCGGGCGACCAGCGCCTGCACCTCGGCGACGTCGAGCAAGCCGTCGCCATCGCGGTCGTTGACCGCCACGGTGACGCCCGCGCCCACCGCGACGCCGGTCTGCGCATTGAGCGTGCACGCGCCCGTCAGCAGGGCGAGCAGCCCTGCAGCCATGCAGTTTCGCATTGAGCTTCTCCTGTCACCTGAAAAGCCCCTCCCCTTCAGGGGAGGGGTTGGGGGTGGGGCTGTGTCTCGCAAAGACCACAGGCGTTCTGGAATCCCTCCACCCCAACCCCTCCTCCAAGGAGGAGGGGCTAAGAAATGCAGTGCCTAAGATCCTCCCCGGCACGGGGAGGGGAACCGCGCGGCGCAAGCCGCGGGGTGGAGGGGCCGCGCCGCGAGGCGCGGTGTGTCCGACCCGCCTGGAACCGCCGCGTGTCGCGGCGGCCCCTCCACCATGCTGCGCATGGTCCCCCTCCCCGTTCCGGGGAGGAATTGGCGTCTCACACCATCCGCACCGCCGCCTTGCCGCGGCGGCCGAGCATCAGCTCGGTCACCGCCCAGACCAGCGCATCGGCGCGGTCGGGCGAGCGGCCCGACCCTTGATACCCACCGCTCGCCTGCAACCCGGCCAGTTCCGCCTCCAGTTCGGCGAACACGCCCGCGTGCCACACCAGCCCGCGCTCGTAGAGCAGCGCCACCGGCTCCGCGCGGACCACCTTGCCGCGACTGGCATGGACCAGCCGGAGCGGCAACGTCGTCTCCGCCGCCTTCAGCACACTCTCCACCATCGCGCCGCCCTGGTTCTTCTCCGCCACCACGCATTCCGCCTCGAACCGCGCCGCGCAGTCCGCCACCGCCGCCGCCCAACCCTCGGGGCTGAGCCCGGCAACGCTCGCATCGGCGAGCACATAGCCGCACCGGTCCTCGCCCAACCCGACCGCAACGATCCCGCAGGCATCGCCTTCCGTACCGGCGGGCGGATCGACCCCGACCACCACCCGCACCAGCGGCACCTCGACCGCGCAGCGCTGGCGCTCGATCAGCGCACGCGGCCACAGCGCGCCCGCGACATCGTCGATCATCTCGCCGTCCAGCTCCTGCCGCCCCAGCCGCGTGCCGGCATATTCGGCCACCATCGCCTCGACGAAGCTGCGCGGCAGATGGATATTGTCGCGGGTCCGCCCGCGGGTTTGGTGCAGCGCCGGGCGCGGGATCGCCATCACCCGGCGCATCAGCTTCACCGGGCGCGGCGTGGTCGTGACCACCACCCGCGGCGTCTCGCCGCGGCGCATTCCCATCATCAGATTGTCCCAGGTCGCGTCGGCGGTGCTCGCCGACCATTTGGCCAGTTCGTCCGCCCAGGCGAAGTCATGCTCGGGCCCACGCAGTTTCTCGGGCGCCTCGGCCGAATAGACGAGCGCGCGGGCGCCCGATCCGAACACCAGCTCTCCCGCACTCGAACGCCAGTCGAGCATCTCGCCCTCCAGCCCCAGCGCGAGCAGCCCGGAGGGCCCCTCCACCATCACCCGCCGCGCATCCTCGATCGTCGCGCCGACCAATGCGATCCGGGCACCGGGCACGTCGCGCGCCATCTGGCTCACCCATTCGGCGCCCGCCCGCGTCTTGCCGAAGCCGCGCCCGGCGCGGATCAGCCACACGCGCCAGTCGCCGTCGGGCCAGAACTGGCCTTCATGCGCCCAGCGTTCCCACCATTCGTTGAACGCGCGGATCTCCCGGTCGGACATGCGCTCCAGCATCCGGTCCCGCTCCTTGCGCGGCAGCAGGGCCAGCCGCTCGAGCGGATCCCTCACCGGCCCTGCTCTGCCTTCAGCCGCTTCTCCAGCGCATCCAGCCGTTTGGCGAGCGCCGCCTGCGCCTCCTCCCGGCTGATGCGGTGGATCTCGCCGCCAAGGCGCTTACGCCGTCCTTCTACCGTGGGCCGATGGTTGCGCAGCAGATTGAGCGCGAGTTCGGCATCAAGCGGTGCCTCCGTGACGTCGCCAGTGCCGAATTCGACATCGTTGACGCCCGCGCCCGCGCGGCGAAGCAGCCGTTCCTCAAGCCGGTCATACCCCATCAGCAGCGCATCGCGCCAAAGCGCAGCGAACTCCGGATCCCGCCGGCGCAGCGCATACACCCCCGCATTCGACATTCCGGTCTCGGCACAAGCGAGACCGACATTGCAGGTAACCGCCAGCATATCGAGAAAGGTCTGCCGCTTCTCGCGTGTCCAGCCGCGATCCGAAACGCTTCGGATCTGCCGCCGCCGCTGATTCCCCGCCGCGATCGTCAATGCCATCTGCGCTCTCCCGAAAACGCAAACGGGCCGGGACATTCCTGTCCGGCCCGTTCGGTCAAGCCGCGTCCCCGCGACTCACGATTCTTCAGCGTTCCTGTTTTGTACCACAGGAGCGTGACGATGTCAAGGCATTTAACCTATCTGGTTTTACCGGGCGCTACGCGACCAGCCAATCGACCATCATTTCGCCGCCATGGCCTTCCGGCGCGAGCGCGGTGCGGAGGGCCTCCAGCAAGGGCGGCAACGTCTGGGTAAAGGCATAGGGCGGATTGACGACGAAGAGGCCCGCGCCGTTATAGATCCCCGGCATATCGGCATCGTACAGCCAATGCTCGATCGTCAGGAATTTCGGGATGCCGAGCCTGCGCAGCCTGCCCTTCCACTGATGATGCGTCGCGCGGTCCTTCAGCGGATACCAGATCACCGTCACACCATGCGCCCATTTGCGGTGCGCCGCGGCGAGGGTTGCGGTGATGCGCTCGCGTTCGTCGGTCTGCTCATAGGGCGGATCGACCACCACCACGCCGCGCGGCGTTTTGGTCGGCAGCATCGCCAGCCAGAGTTCATAGGCGTCGCGCGTGTGCACGGCAGCTGCAGTGCCGCGCATTGCATCGCGCAGCGCAACGGCGTCCTCGGGATGCTTTTCGTTGAGGATCAGCAGGTCCTGGGGGCGCAACAGTTGCGCCAGGAACTGCGGCGAGCCGGGATAGAGATGCGGCTCCGCCCCGGCATTCACCGCCCGCACGGCAGCGCGATAGTCGTCCAGCAAGGGATTCGCGTCCGCAAACGCCCGCAGCACGCCGTGCGCAGCCTCGCCGGTGCGCTGGGCCTGCTCGCCGCCCAGGTCGTAGAGCCCGCAGCCGGCATGGGTGTCGAGCAGGGTCAACGCGCCCGGCTTTTGCTGGAGCGCCCGGACGAGCGCGATCAGCAGGCTGTGCTTGACGACATCGGCGCTGTTGCCGGCATGGAACGAATGGCGATAATTCATCGAGATCCGGAATCCTCACGGTTTGCCTTTGCATGCCCGGCCGGGCGGGGCTGCCGATCGCGCAGCGCGGCGTCCTCCTCGAACCGGCCCGGTGCGATCCCGGCGACGGACCAGTCGCCGATCGACCAGCGGACCAGCCGCAGCGTGGGCAGGCCGACCGCCGCCGTCATCCGCCGCACCTGCCGGTTGCGTCCTTCGCGGATGGTGATGCGGAGCCAGCTGTCGGGGATGGACTTGCGCTCGCGGATCGGCGGATCGCGCAGCCACAGCGCCGGCGCATCGATCCGCGCGACCTCGGCCGGCAGGGTCATGCCGTCGTTGAGCCGCACGCCTTCCCGCAAGGGCGCCAGATCCGAGTCCTGCGGATCGCCTTCGACCTGCACGAGATAGGTCTTGGGCATCTTGAAGCGCGGATCGGCGATGCGCGCCTGCAGTCGCCCGTCATCGCACAACAGCAGCAGCCCTTCGCTGTCACGATCCAGCCGCCCGGCGGGATAGACGCCCTTGACGTCGATGAAATCCGACAGGGTCGCCCGCGTCGTCGGCGACCCGCGATCGGTGAATTGCGACAGGACCCCGAAGGGTTTGTTGAACAGAAGCAGCCGGGGCATGCCGCGCGCATAGCGCTCGGATGCGCTCGTGTCTTCCGTCGCCCGTCGCCTAGCGCGCCAGTCCCGCGACCATCGCGTTCCAGGCAGAGCGCTCGTCGCTCCGCGCCCGCAGCGTTTCCACCGCGCCCAGACTCGCGGTGGCGAAATCCACCGCGACTGCCTGCTCCGCCTCGAAGGTCGCGTTGCCGCTGAGCACCACCCGCGTGTCCGCCTCGGCTCGGCCACGGACCATGCCGCCGCGGTTGAACACCTCGATGGGCGTGCCGAAGGGGACGCGGGCGGTAAGCGCGGCGCTCAGCACCGATGCCGCCATCGCGCTGCCGCAGCTGTCGGTTAGCCCGACCCCGCGCTCGAAGGTGCGGACGAACAGGCGGGTCGGGCTGCGCAGCTCGACGAACGAGACATTGGCGCGCGCGGGCAATAGCGCCGGGCGGCTTTCGCACCATTCGCCCAGTGCCACCAGTTCGGCCTCGTCGACCTGGTCGACAAAGGTCACCAGATGCGGATTGGGCATAGCCACCGCGGTGAAGGCACGCGGGTTGGGCAGGCCAGCGATGGGGGCGTCGAGTACCTGCTCGGGCGCCCCGACCAGCCCGACATCGGCGGCGCGGGTCGAATTGGGGCCAACGAGCGTGCGGATTGTCGCGACGCCGGGGGCGATCTCCGGATCGCGCGACACGCTGGCGGAACTGGTCTTGAGCTTCACCTGCGCAGCGTCGAGTCCCAACAGGTCGAAGCCGAGCCGCGCGGTGCAGCGCAGCCCGTTGAGGCAGGTCTCCGCCTCCGAGCCGTCCGAATTCCACATCCGCATGCCGAAGGCGTGGGCGTCGTCGCCCGGCACCAGCGCGAGCAGGCCGTCGCCGCCCACCGGCCCGGCGCGATCAGCGAGCAGGCGGGCGAGCGTCGCCCACTCGGCTTCGGACAGCGTCATCACGCGGGCATCAATGAGCGGGAAGTCGTTGCCCGAGCCATGGCACTTGGTGAAGGGGATACGCATGCCGCCCATCTAAGCGGCGACGGGCGCCTTGGCTACTGCGCCGCCCAACGCCGCCACCTGCGCCTTGTCGCGCGCGAGGATCGCGGCGAAGCTCGGCCGGGCGTGGATCGCCTCGACATAGGCCGCAGTGCGCGGATAGCGTGCGGCATCGACGCACACGCCGACGCAGCCCAGCGTCGCGAGCGGGCTTGCGACCGCGATATCGGCGAGGGTCAGCCGGTCCTCCACCAGGAAGCCGCTGTCGGGGATGGCCGTTTCCAGATAGATGAAGATCGGCGGCAGCAACTCGTTCTCGGCCTGGTCGGCGGCGGCGTGGTCGCACGGCAACTGCATCACCCGCGGCTTCACGAACCGATTGCCGAAGATGGCCGACCCCGCCGCCATCATGATCGTGTCGGCCAGTTCGTCGAACCAGATCGTCCGCGCCCTCGCTTCGGGCGCCAGCGGGATCAGATTGGGCTCGGGATATTTCGCCTCCAGATAGGTCACGATCGCGGACGAATCGGAAATGGTGAAGTCGCCGTCGCGGAAACCCGGCATCTTGCCGAACGGGCTGATCGCGCGAAACTCGGGGTCCGGGCTGCCGGGCCCTGCAAATTTCAGCTGCAGTTCCAAGCCCTTCTCCGCCCCGAACACCATGCATTTGCGGACGTACGGGGACAAGGTCGAACCATAGACGATCATCGGTGTTCCTCTCCTATATGGCGCGCAGCATAGCCGATTTTGGGGCGTGTCGCGCGGCCGGTGCGCGACATCGCCGCCGGAACGTGCGAAGTCGGGCGCGATGACTGCCTATGCCTTCCTGCTGCTCGCCGTCGCCGCCGCGACCGCCTTCGCCGTGCTCAAGCGGCGGATCGACCGGCTGGAGCACGACCTGCAGACGCTGGAGGTGCGGCTCGCGCGGCTGGACGGCCGCGCGCAGGCACCGGCGCCGCGGCCGGTAGCGCGCGTGCAGACCGCCGACCTCCAGGGCCCGCGCATACCCGCGGATGAGACCGATGACGGAAGCGAGATCCCGCCGGTGCCCATACCGGCACCGGTCGAAGGACCGTCGCCTGCGCCGAGCCCTGCCTTCACCCTGCCCCGCCTCAGTTTCGAGACGCTGGTCGGCGGCCGCCTGCCGATCTGGATCGGCGGCGTCGCGCTGGTGCTCGCGGGCTTCTTCCTGGTGCGTTATTCGATCGAGCAGGGCCTGCTCGGCCCCGCCGCGCGCACGTTCATCGCCGCGCTGTTCGGCCTCGCGCTGGTCGCGGCGAGCGAAGTCGTGCGCCGACTCCCCGCCACCCGCGACGATGCCCGGCTGGGGCAGGTCTTCGCCGGCGCCGGCATCGCGAGCCTCTACGGCACGCTCTACATGGCGGCCGCGCTCTACCATCTGATCGCCCCGCTCACCGCGTTCGGCGCGGTCGTGCTGGTGACGCTCGGGGCGATGGGGCTGTCGCTGCGCCACGGCCCGCCGACCGCGATCATGGCGCTGGCGGGCGGCTTCCTCGCGCCGCTGGTGGCCGGGTTCAACGCCGCGGGCATCGCACCGCTGCTCGTCTATCTCGGGCTGTTCGTCGCCGCCTTGTTCGGGCTGGCGGTGCATCGCCGCTGGGGCTGGCTGGCGCTGGCGGCGAGCGTCGCGGGGCTGGGCTGGACGCAATTCCTGATCGCGGTGCTCGACGGGCGCGGCAATCTCTCCGCCATCGGCCTTTACACCATGCTGCTGGCAGGCGGGGCGAGCGCCGCGCTGCCCGCCGCGGGCCTGCGCAACCGCTGGCTGCGGCTCGCGCCGTTGCTGGTCGGATTGCTGCAGCTGGTGTCGATCGCGCCGGGGCTCGATTTCGGGCCGCTCGCCTGGAGCTTCTACCTCGTTCTCGCCGCCGCGACGCTGGTGCTTGCCTGGCGCGACGCCGTCTATCTCCCCGGTGCCCCCGCCGCGATGGCGCTGCTGCTGGCACTCGAGGCCCTGGGGCTCACCGCCGTCCACCACGGCAGCACGCCGACTGGCGCGCTCGTTGCGGCGCTGCTGTTCACCGGCGCCGGCCATGCGCTGGCGGCACGCGGGCGGCAATGGATCGCGCTCGCGCTGCTCGGCGCCGCTGGCCCCGTGCTCGTCGCGCATGTGCTGACCCCGGCGCTGCTGCCCCCGCTCGGCTGGGGCCTGCTCGAACTCGGCGCCGCGCTCGCCTGCGCCCGGCTCGCCTGGATGCTGCGCAGCGACGCCGACGATCCCGCGCTCATCGCCGCGACGCTGGCATCTGCGCTGCTGCTGACCGTGGCGCTGGCCCAGGCGCTGCCGCATGGCTGGCTGTCGGTCCCGCTCGCACTGGTGCTGGGGGGGCTGGCCGTCTGGGCACGGCAGGTGCGCGCGCCCACCCTGTTCGCGCTACCGATCCTGTGGCTGCTCGCCGCGCTGGTCGCCGCGGGGCCGCCGTTACTCGACGTTGCCTCGGCAATCTTCGTGGCGCTGATCGGTGATCGCCTGCCTTACAAGGAGCTGCCGGTCTTCGCCGATCTGCTGCGCGTCCTCGGGCTGCCGATTGCCGTCGCGTTGGCCTTCCTCTTCGTCGACCCGCGCGCCTTCGGACGCGCCCGGCGTGGCGCCGCGATCCTCGCGGGCACGGGCGCCGTGCTGCTGCTCTACACGCTCGCCAAGCAGCCTCTGGCGATCGCCACGCCCGAGCGCTTCCTGGCCTGGGGCTTTGTCGAGCGTGCGCTGTTCACCCAGGCGGCGCTCGCGGCCGGCTGGGCGCCGTTCCGCGCCGGGCGACTGCCCGGGCTGGCCAAAGCGCTGCTGCTGCTGCTCGGCCTCGCCCGGCTGGTCTGGTTCGACCTGCTCCTGCTCAACCCCGCCTTCGTTGCGCAGCAAGCCGGGCCGCTGCTCGCCGCGCATCTCGCCCTCGCCGCCTTCTGGTGCTGGACGCTGCCGCGCCTGCGCGTGCCCGCCGCGCTGCTCAGCATCGCCGCCGCACTCGCCGCGATCCGCTGCGCGGCGCACGGCACGCTGCTCACCGGGCCGATCGGCAGCCTGGAAAATGGCGGCTACTCCGCCGCGCTGCTGCTGCTCGCGCTCGCCTGGCTGTGGCGCGGCATCGCGGCCGGGCGGCACGACCTGCGGCTGGCCGGGCTGGGCCTGCTGACCCTCACCACCTGCAAGGTATTCCTGGTCGACGCCGCCGCGCTGGACGGGCTGCTGCGCATCCTCTCCTTCCTGGGACTCGGCGTGGCGCTGATCGCGATCGGGTGGGCCTATAGCCGCTTCCTCGCCCGCCCCGCCGCCGCCGCGCAGGAGGCACCGCCGCTTACCTGAGCCGGTAATGGTCCGCCACGCGGTCGAGGGCGAGGCACAGCACCAGCTTGCCCGCGCGGCTCGGCCAGCCGAGGCCCTTTTCGGCGGCGCTCAGCCCCTCGCCCGCGCAGACCACGCGCCACAGGATGTCGGAGAGCCCGCCGCCCACCGCCGCGATCGCCGCATCGAAGCGGCGCTTGGCGGCGATCTGCGCCAGCGTCGGATCGAGCGGCTCGGGCGCCGCGCGCCGCCCACCCTCGCGCGGCGCCGGATCCCAGCGCATCGTCACGCTTGGCCCCAGCGAGGCCGTCTCGTAATCGCCGCGCAGCCGCTCGCCCGCCTCATATTGCCGCGCATCGACATGGCCGCGTGCGCGCAGCCAGTCGAGCGGCGACTCGCCTAGATTCACCGTCACGCTGCGGCCCTTGCCCGTCGACCGCTCCACCAGCTCGCGCATGCCACGATCTCCTTTTGTTCCAACGTGACCCTCTTGCCATCGCGGCGCATCTGTAGGAAAGAGGAAAACCGATTTGGTTAGGAGCAGGCCATGATCACCGCGATACGCGAAGTCCGCCGCGCCAAGGGGCTGACCCTCGACGACGTCGCCCGGCGCTGCAAGCCGCCCACCACCGCGCAGACGATCGGCCGACTCGAGACGGGCACCCGCACCGTATCGGTCGCCTGGCTCAACCGGATCGCCGCCGCGCTGGAGGTGGATGCCGCCGATCTGGTCCAGCTTCCCGATCGCCCCGACGTGCCGGTGGCCGCGTTCCTGGAGGCCGACGGCGCCCATGCCCCGCGCCGCCCCGCCACGCTGGTGCCGCCCCGCCCCGAAGCCGGCACCATCGCCATCGCCGTCGAGGCGAGCATCGGCGACTATCGCACCGGCGACGCGATCTGGTGCGAGCGGCTCGCCCCCGCCGACTTCGGCCACGCGCTCAACCGCGACGTGCTGGTGCCGCGCCCCGCCGGCCGCTTCCTGTTCGGCCGGCTGATCGGCCGCGACGGCACCCGGCTGCAGCTGCTCCCGCCCGGTGCGGGGGGCCGCCAGCAGGTGGTGACGGACCCCGCCTGGATCGCCGTCGCGGTGCGGCTGGTGCGCACGCTATAAGCATTGTTACGCCCTTGCTCGCTGCACCTGTTGGGCGCAACATGCTGCGCAACAGGAGGGAAGAAGACCATGAAGAAACTGGCGCTTATTGCATCCGCAGCATTCCTCGCCCTGGCCGGCCCCGCGTTGGCCGACGACTGGGATTTCATGCTCACCAACAATACCGGCAAGCTGATCACCAAGATCGAAGTCGCCGCCGCCGGCAGCGGCAGCTGGGTCGACAACAAGGTCGATGCCGAGCTCAACAAGGACGGCAAGGTCAAGCCGAGCGGCAAGACCACGGTGCATTTCGAAAAGGCGGCGAGCGCCTGCAAGTTCGATGTTCGCGCCACCTTCGAGGACAAGACCAACGCGGTCTGGCCCAACATCAACCTGTGCGACAACAGCTATGTCACCGTCGCCTTCACCGGCGACAAGCCGACGTTCAAGGCGAACTGATCGGCAAGGCCAATTGATCGGCGCGCCGGGCGGCCCGTTGCGGTCGCCCGGCCCCAAGCCCGCCGAGCCGGGCTGATAGCAAATCTTTGTTCTCCTACTTGGTGAGTAGGATATCGTGGCACTCCGAAAGGAGCCGCCACGCATGGCCAACGCCGTCCCCGTCCGTATCCGCCCCAATTTAGCCCTGCAGGTGCTGCTCGGCATGGCCGCCGGCCTGGCGCTGGGCTTCGCCGTCCGTGCGACCGGGCAGGCAGGGCTCGGCGAGGCGCTCCACACCATCGGGCAGATCTTCGTCCAGCTGCTCAAGGCGCTCGTGCCGCCTTTGGTGTTCACCGCGATCATCGCCTCGATCGCCGCGCTGCGCGACCTCGACAATGCCGCGCGGCTGGTCGCCCGCACTTTATTCTGGTTCGCCGCCACCGCGCTGATCGCGGTGCTGATCGGCATCGCGCTGGGCCTGCTGCTCCAGCCCGGCCTGCACGCGGGCGTCGCCGCGAGCGCGGCCAAGGCGCCGTCGAGCACCGGGTCGTGGCTCGATTTCCTCAAGAGCGTCGTCCCCGCCAATTTCCTCGGCCTCACCGCCGCCACCACGCTCAAGGACGGCGCGGCGACCACCGGCCTGTCGTTCAACGTGCTCCAGATCATCGTCGCGGCGATCGCGATCGGCGCGGCAGCGGTGCGCGTCGGCGAGGCGGGCAGCGCCTTCCTTCAGTTCAACGCCTCGGCGCTCGCGATCTTCCGCCGGCTGCTGCGCTGGGTGATCGCGCTGACGCCGATCGGCACCGCCGCGCTGATCGGCGACGCGGTGGTCCGCTATGGCTGGGACGCGCTGTCGGCGCTCGGCGCCTTCGCGGCGGCGGTCTATATCGGCCTCGCGCTGGTGCTGCTGGTCGTCTACCCGGCGCTGCTGCTCGCGAACGGGCTCAACCCCTTGCGCTTCTTCGCCACCGCCTGGCCGGCGATCCAGCTCGGCTTCGTCTCGCGCTCCTCGGTCGGCACGCTGCCGGTGACCGAGGAGGTGGTCGAGCGGCTCGGCGTGCCCTCGGCCTATGCCGCCTTCGCGGTGCCGCTGGGCGCGACGACCAAGATGGACGGCTGCGCGGCGATCTACCCCGCCGTCTCGGCGATCTTCGTCGCGCAGTTCTTCGGCGTGCCGCTGCATCTGGCGGACTATGGCCTGATCGCGTTCGTCGCGGTGGTCGGCTCGGCGGCGACCGCGGGGCTCACCGGGGCGACGGTGATGCTCACCCTCACTTTGTCGACGCTCGGCCTGCCGCTCGAGGGCGCGGGGCTGCTGCTGGCGATCGACCCGATCCTCGACATGGGGCGCACCGCGGTCAACGTCGCCGGCCAGGCGCTGGTGCCGACGATCGTCGCCCGCCAGAGCGGCCTGCTCGCCCCCGACGCGCTCGGCACCCCGGCCCATGCCGCCCCGGCCTGACGCGATGGTGTCCGGACACGCCTTCGCGGGCGAAATCGCCGACGCGGTGTCGGCGCTCAACACCGTCCGCTCGGCCTGGCGCGAGCACCGCGCCGAGCATCGCGGCCTCTCCCGCTTCCCTGCGCCGGCCGAGCTCGCCCGCTTCGTCGAGCATGTCGCCGCCGCGCTCTTCCCCACCCGGCTCGGCGGTTTTCGCGGCGGCATCGCGCGCGAGGATGATTTCGTCGCCGAGCAGCTGGGCCGGGCCTTCGCCATCCTGCGCGAACAGCTCGCCGCCGAGTTCGACTATTGGCAGCGCCACAGCGCCACCCCGTTCGACAGCGACCAGCCCGACCTGCTCGTCCGCCTGTTCGCCGCCGCGCTGCCCGAGATCCGCACCCTGCTCGACGCCGATGTCGACGCGGCGTTCGTCGGCGATCCCGCCGCACGCAGCGTCGACGAGATCCTGATCAGCTATCCCGGCGCGCTGGCGATCCTCCATTATCGCATCGCCCACCAGCTGCATGGGCTGGGCGCGGTGATCGTCGCGCGAATTATCTCCGAGCTCGCCAATGCCCGCACCGGCATCGACATCCACCCGGCGGCGACGATCGGGCCGAGCTTCTTCATCGACCACGGCACAGGGGTGGTGATCGGCGAGACGACGATCATCGGCCGTAACGTACGGCTGTACCAGCACGTCACGCTGGGCGCGCGCAGCTCGCTGGGGCTGGCCCCGGCGGGCCCGCGCAGCCGCTATGCCCGCCACCCGATCCTCGAGGACGACGTGACCGTCTATGCGGGGGCGACGATCCTCGGCCGGGTGACGATCGGCCGGGGCAGCACGATCGGCGGCAATGTCTGGCTGCTCGACGACGTGCCGCCGCACAGCGTGCTGGTGCAGCCCGCCGCGGTGCCGCTGCATGGCGATGCGCAGAGCAACCTGACCGCGCGGCTGACCGAACATCGCGACTGAGGGAGAAAATGGTGGGCGGTGACGGGCTCGAACCGCCGACCCTCTCGGTGTAAACGAGATGCTCTACCAACTGAGCTAACCGCCCGCGCGCGCCGATGGCGTCCGCGTTGCACGCCGATGCCAAAGCCGCGCGCGAAGGGCAAGCCTCAAACGAGCGAAAGTCCCGCGCGCTTCACCGCCGCGACATAGCGCTCCATCCCCCGCCGCGCCGATTCGCTCAGAGCGATATAGGCGCGGCGGCGGTCGCTGGGGTCGGCCTTGCGGTCGAACAGCCCCGCCTCGTTGAGCGTGCCGATCCAGCGCAGCGCCGTCGTCGGCGGCACGGCGGCGGCGATGCACAGGCTGGAGACCGAGATCTGGCGATGCTCCAACTCGGCCGCGTACAGGTCGAGCAGCATGTCCCAGGCGGGATCGGCGAACAGGTCGCCTTCGAAGAATTCCGCCCGCATCCGCCGGGCGCGGATCACCCGGCGAATTTCCCCGGCGTTGGTCTCGACGGTGTCGCCGTCCATGCGGAAGGCCGAAGCCTCGTTGCGGACGCCGGACGCCGGCCGGTCCAGCACCTCGCTGCGGGTGAGGCGCGAGAGCGAGTCGGCGATCCGCGCCACTTCCTCGTGGAAGCGCCGCATGCGCATCGTCTCCTGGTCGCGCATGCCGTCGTGGAGCCGGGCGACCGGCTCGCGGCGGGCGGCGAGCACCGCGCCGAGCCGATCGACGTCGCTCGGCGCGCAGTGCAGCACTGCCGATTCGGGCAGCAGGGCCAGCGCCACGTCGATCTGGTCGGGCGCTACCGTCGCGATCAGCGGCACCGCGCGCGCCTCCGCCATCGCGCCCAGCCGGATCAGCAGCGGCTCGAGCAGATCTGAGGGCACGCCCTCGGCCTCGAGCAGCAGCAGCTGGACGCCGTCGAGCAGCGTCTCGGACTGCAAGGCGCGCGCCGCGTCCAGCGGCCGGCGGGCGCGCAGCCCGGCCGCCGCGACGATGCGTTCCGCCGCCGCCGCGCCCCCCGGCGCCCCGGCGACGATCTGCGCGACATCCATCGCGATGTCGTAGGAAATGCTTTCGAGCCCCCCGGCTCCAATCGCCTCGTACATGTCCGCCCCCATGGTTCGACATCTGTTCCCCAACAAATGCCGTGTCGCTCCGAAATGGCGGAGTCTGTTTTACTCCAGTTCGGTGGGTTTTGGCAGCGTTATTGCGGGGTCTCTCCGAAGTGGAGCAAAGAACCCGGAACTATCGGCGCGGTCGGCGCAAATCCTCGATCTGGCCGTCCTGCAATCCCAGCATGGTTCGCGCCGCGCTGGCGAGAGTCGCGGTCATCAGAACGAAGCTCAACGCGGTGAGCGCCAGGATGCCGGACACCAGCACAACTTGCGACGCGGCCGGCAGGTTCTTCGCCGCGAGCGCGAGCATCAGCACCGTTTCCATCAACGCCTGGGCATTGGCGCCGGTCTGGATCAGGGTGGCCAGGATCGGCAGGAAGAAGGCGGCGAGCAGCGCCAGCCCGGCGAGCGCGATCAGCAGCGCCAATGCCGCGAAGGCACCGAAGATCGGCCAGAAATGCCCGCGCGATTGCGCCCAGGCCTCATCGACCGTGATCGCCTCGTAGAGATAGGTGAGCGGCAGCGCGATCGAGAGGCGCACCTGCACGAAGATCAGGCCCGCCAGCTCGGCGAGCAGCAGCGCCGCGCCCAGCCAGCCCGTTGTGGCCGCGGGGAGCAGCCAGCCGAGCAGCCCCAGCAGGAAGCCGTTGACGAGCGTCAGCAGGAAGGTCGCGACCATGGTGGCGATCGTCAGCAGCACCAGCAGCGCGAACACCCGCAGCTCGTTGGCGGCCAGCCGCAGATAGCAGGCCCCGCGCTTGTACGGGTGCAGCGTCGCGCGCGTCGCCGCGGTGATCAGCACCGCGACAAGCGCCAGCGCCAACCCCTGGCTGAGCAGCGCCGCGCCAAGGGCCCCCGCGACATTCTCCGGATCCACCGGTGCGATCAGGATCCGTAGCAGCCCGATCGCGAAGATGCCGACCAGGTAGAGGATCGCCCAGACCAGCACCGCCAGCGGATGCTGCCGCAACAGGCGAAACGCACCGCCCAGGATCGATCCGACCACCCCGTCCCCCGATCAGTCCAGCGACTTGACGATTTCTTCCACCATCTTTTTAGCATCGGCGAGCAGCATCATCGTATTGTCCCGGTAGAAAAGCTCGTTGTCGACGCCGGCATAGCCGACACCGCCCATGCTGCGCTTGATGAACAGCACCGTCTTGGCCTTCTCCACGTCGAGCACCGGCATGCCGTAGATCGGCGAGGACTTGTCGGTCTTGGCGGCGGGGTTGGTCACGTCGTTGGCGCCGATGACGAAGGCGACGTCGGTCTGGGCGAATTCGGAGTTGATGTCCTCTAGCTCGAACACCTCGTCATAGGGCACGTTCGCCTCGGCGAGCAGCACGTTCATATGCCCCGGCATGCGGCCGGCGACCGGGTGAATCGCATATTTCACCCGCACGCCGTGCGCCTTGAGCTTGTCGGCCATCTCGCGCAGCACATGCTGGGCCTGCGCCACCGCCATGCCGTAGCCGGGAACGATGATCACCTGCTCGGCCTGGGACATGAGGAACGCCGCGTCTTCGGCGCTGCCGCGCTTCCACGGACGGTCGATCGCCGCCGCGCCGCTTGCCCCCCCGCCCGCATCGCCGCCGAAGCCGCCCGCGATCACGCTGAGGAAGCTGCGATTCATCGCGCGACACATGATGTAGCTGAGGATCGCGCCCGAGCTGCCGACCAGCGCGCCGGTGATGATCATCGCCGAGTTGTGCAGCGTGAAGCCCATCGCCGCCGCCGCCCAGCCCGAATAGCTGTTGAGCATCGACACCACGACCGGCATGTCCGCCCCGCCGATCGGAATGATCAGCAGGAAGCCGATGGCGAAGCTGAGCGCCGTCACCGTCCAGAAGATCCAGGGGCTCTGGTCCTGGGTGAAATAGGCGATCAGGCCGAGGATCGCGGCGAGCACGCCCAGGTTGATCACATGGCGGCCCGGCAGCAGGATCGGCTTGCCGCCCATGTTGCCGTTGAGCTTGAGGAAGGCGATCACCGAACCCGAGAAGGTGATCGCGCCGATCGCCACGCCCAGCCCCATTTCGATGCGGCTCTGGAGGAAGATCACGCCGTCGCTGGCGATGCCGAACGCGCCGGGATTGAGGAACGCCGCGCCCGCGACCAGCACCGCGGCCAAGCCGACCAGCGAGTGAAAGGCGGCGACGAGCTGCGGCATCGCAGTCATCGCGATCCGTCGCGCGGTGACGATGCCGATCGCCGCGCCGATGCCGATCGCGGCGAGCAGCTCGACCAGGGTGAGCGTGTCGAGCACCGGCGTGCCGTAATTCTCGCAGATCGCGCCAGCCGGGCAGGGCGGCGCGATGCGCGGGACATGGGTGACCAGCGTGGTCACCACCGCGATCGTCATGCCGATCATGCCGGCGCGGTTGCCGCGCTGGCTGGTGGCGGGGCTCGACAGCCCGCGCAGCGCGAGGATGAAGCAGACACCGGCGACGAGATAGGCGAGTGCCGCCCAGGGGTTTTGCGCGATGCTCTCCATGCTCAGCGAACCTTCTTCTTGTACATGGCGAGCATCCGCGCGGTCACCGCGAACCCTCCGAAGATATTGATGCTGGCCAGCACCACCGCGACCAGCCCGAGCCATTTCGAGGTCTCGCCCGCGCCCCCCAGGCTACCGGCTGCAGCCGCGATCAGCGCGCCGACGATGATCACCGAAGAAATGGCGTTGGTCACCGCCATCAGCGGCGTGTGCAGCGCCGGCGTGACCGACCAGACGACATAATAGCCGACGAAGCAGGCCAGCACGAAAACCGAGAGGATCGAGATGAAGTCCATCAGGCGTTTCCTTGATCCCCGAGCCGGGTTTCGGCTCGAGCGACAATCCCACGGACAACCGCATCGCAGTCGTCCAATACATCCCGCGCGGGCACACGCAGCACATCCAGCCCCCGCATCGTAAACCAGCGATCGCGCGCGGCATCGCGCTGCGGCCGATCGCCAAACCCGTGCGCCGCGCCGTCGACCTCGACGATCATCCGAGCGGCGTGGCAGTAGAAATCCGCGACATAGGGGCCGGAGGGATGCTGCTTGCGGAATTTCAGCCCGCCCGGCCGGTCCCTCAGCGCCACCCAGAAGGACCTCGGGCAAGGACAGCAATGGTCGCGCTTGCTTCGCGCGACCATTGCTGTCCGGCGCGCCCTGCAACACCCTTCAGATCCTCCCCTGAAAGGGGAGGGGGACCGCGCCGAAGGCGTGGTGGAGGGGTGTCCCCATCCGAGCCGAAGGACCGCTCCCCCAGCGTGGACACCCCTCCGTCGCGCTGGCGCGCGCCACCTCCCCTTCCAGGGGAGGATCGTTGCTCACGACAACAGCCTCTCGTGCACCACCTTGCCGCCCTGCGTCACCCGCACGGCGGTGCCGATCTCCTCGTCGAGCACCGGCTTGCCGGCGTCCTTGTCCCAGAAGGCGGAGAGGAAGTTGAACAGGTTGCGCGCGAACAGCGCCGAGCTGTCGGTCGCCAGCCGGCTCGGCACGTTGCGATGGCCGACGATCTTCACGCCGTGGCGCTCCACGATCTCGCCTACCACCGAGCCCTCGACATTGCCGCCCTGCTCCACCGCCAGGTCGACGATCACGCTGCCCGGGCGCATCGTCGCGACCTGCGTATCGCTGATCAGCCGGGGCGCCGCGAGGCCGGGGATCAGCGCCGTCGTGATCACGATGTCCTGCTTGGCGATGTGCGCCGAGACCAGTTCGGCCTGCGCGGCCTTGTAGGCGTCGCTCATCTCGGTGGCATAGCCGCCCGCGCCCTCGCCTTCGATCCCGGCGACATTTTCGACGAAGATCGGCCTGGCGCCGAGCGACAGGATCTGCTCCTTGGTCGCCGCGCGTACGTCGGTGGCGGAGACCTGCGCGCCGAGCCGCCGCGCGGTGGCGATCGCCTGGAGGCCGGCGACGCCGACGCCCATCACGAACACCTTGGCGGCGCTCACCGTGCCCGCGGCGGTCATCATCATCGGGAAAGCCCGGTCATATTCGGCGGCGGCGTCGAGCACCGCCTTGTAGCCGGCGAGGTTTGACTGCGACGAAAGGATGTCCATCGATTGCGCGCGGGTGATTCGCGGCATCAGCTCCATCGCCAGCGCTTCGAGCCCCAGCGCCGCATAGCGATCGATTCGCATACGTTCGCCGAAGGGGTTGAGGCCGGCGACGAGCCAGGCGCCCTGCTTGAGGCCGGCGAGGCTGTCGGGGTCGGGGCCCTGCACCGCCAGCACGATATCGGCATCGGCGAGCACGTCTGCGCGGGTGCCGGTGGTGGCGCCGGCCTCGCGAAAGGCGGCGTCGGCATAGGAGGCGGCAAGTCCCGCCCCGGCCTCGACCGCGACCGAAGCCTTCAAATTCATGAATTTCTTGACGGTTTCAGGCGTAGCCGCGACACGTCGTTCGGCAATCGCCGCTTCCTTGAGTACCGCGATCTTCACGTCAGCGGGCGATCAGGAAGACGACGAACGCAGCGATGAGGAAAACCGCCAACGTGCCCCACTTCATCAAAGCCGTAAAACCGTTGAAGGTTTGTACATGCGTTTGGATCTCGCCGGCGTTTTCACCTGTATCAGCCATTGATGCGCTCCTCTCCTAGGTGCTCGATGTCTTATACCCCTGCTTCGGCCACCCTCAACCCCGCCGCCCAAAGAACTGTTTCGGCCCTGCTTAAGCCGAACTTTACGCATCTGGTCTAACCGATGCGGCTCGAAACGGGACATTTGGGACTGGAGTCGGCATGACGCGGAACGGGCAACGTCTTTTGTTGCTGATCGATTCGGAACCGGCGCAGCGGCGCCTGGTGGCCGCGATCGCTTCGCGCCGTGGCTGGCGGACGATCTTCGCCGACGATGCGGAAAGCGCGCTGGCGACGCTCGGCACGCCCGACGGCCTCGCGGTCGACGCGATCCTGCTCGACCACCCCGCCTCGGATACCGATGCCGCAATCCTGATCGCCGAGCTGCGCGCCCGCCGACCGCACATGCCCATTCTGGTGCTCGCCGCCAACGGCTCGGTCGCCGCCGCCGTCGGCGCGATGCGCGCCGGTGCCAGCGACTTCCTGGTCAAGCCGATCGCCTCGGAGCGACTGCTCGCCGCGCTGGAGAGCGCGATGGGCGGCAGCAGCGCCGGCGAACTTCGACCCCTCACCGAGAAGCTTACCGCCAGTCTGGGCTTCGCCGAGATCGTTGGCTCCGCGCCGCAGTTTCGCGCGGCCCTGGCGGTCGCCGCCAAGGCCGCCCGCGCCCGCGTGCCGGTGCTGATCGAAGGCGAAAGCGGCGTCGGCAAGCATGTCGTGGCCGAAGCGATCCACGGCGCCTCGCCGCGCGCGCGCAAGGACCTTATCATCGTCAATTGCGGTTCGATCCCGGCCAACCAGGTCGAGTCGGAGCTGTTCGGCCATGAGGAAGGCGCCTTTACCGGCGCATTCGAGCGCAAGGTGGGCCGCCTCCAAGACGCCGAAGGTAGCACGATTTTCCTCGACGAAATCAGCGAGATGCCGCTCGAGGCGCAGGTCAAGCTGCTGCGTATGCTGCAGACTGGCGAGATCCAGCCGCTCGGCGCGCGCCATGCGCGTGAGGTCGATGTTCGCGTCGTTGCCGCCAGCAACGTGCCGCTGCTCGCCGAAGTGGAGGCGGGCCGTTTCCGCGAAGACCTCTATTACCGGCTCAACGTTGTCCAAGTGACGATCCCGCCGCTGCGCGAGCGCGCTGGCGATATCCCCGCGCTGGTCCGCCACCTGCTCGCGCGCATCGCGGAGCAACCGGGCTTGCGTCAGCTCGGCATCAGCGAGGACGCGCTGCAGCTACTCAGCGCCTATGACTGGCCGGGAAATGTCCGCCAGCTGCAGAACGCATTGTTCCGCGCGGCCGTGCTCTGCGACGAGGAAGGGCTGACGCGGGAGGACTTTCCGCAGATCGCCCAGATCGCGCAGGGCAAGCCGATGACCGCGGGCCCGGTGGCCAGCCAGTCGGGCATGGGCGGCATCACGCTGTTCCGCCCGGACGGCAATCTGCGCCCGCTCGACGAGATCGAGGCGGACGTGATTCGACTGGCGATCGGCCATTATCGCGGGCGGATGACCGAAGTCGCTCGCCGGCTCGGCATCGGCCGCTCGACACTCTACCGCAAGCTCGGCGAGCTGGGGATCGATCAGACCGCGGCATGAGGCGCGGTGAGCGCGGCGTCCTGCATGCCGCGCCACACCCGCAATGCCTGGACGCTTTCGAACACGTCGTGGACGCGCAGCAGCTGCAAGCCCAGCGCGGCCCCCTTCAGTGCCAGTGCCAGCGACCCGCCCAAGCGCTGCTCGGCCGGCGCCTCGTTGGCGAGCGCGCCGACCACGCGCTTGCGGCTGGCCCCCAGCAGGATCGGGCAGCCGAGGCCGTGGAACAGCGCCAGCCCGTTCATCAGTGCGAGATTGTCGGCCAGCAACTTGCCGAAGCCGATGCCGGGATCCACGACGATGCGCGACCGATCGACACCCGCGGCGACCGCCGCCTCCACGCGGGCCTCCAGCCAGTCATACACTTCCAGCAGCACGTCGGCGTAGGCACCCTTCCCCTTGGCACCGTGCTTGGGGTCGGCGGCATGCATTAGCACCACCGGACAGCCGGCCCGGGCGACCACCTCGAGCGCCCGATCGTCGTAGAGCAAGGCCGAGACATCGTTAACGATATGCGCGCCCGCCGCGAGCGCCGCCTCCATCACCGCGGCCTTGCGCGTGTCGATTGAGATCGCCGCGCCGCTTACCGCCAGCCGCTCGATCACCGGCACGACGCGGGCGATTTCGTCGCCTTCCCACACCGTTTCCGCACCGGGGCGAGTGGACTCGCCGCCGACATCGAGGATCGCGGCGCCGGCAATGCTCATGTCGACGCCCGACTGCGCGGCCGCCGCAGGGTCGCCCAGATGCTTGCCGCCGTCGGAGAAGCTGTCGGGCGTCATGTTGAGGATCGCCATCACCTGCGGCTGGTCGAAGCGCAGTGTGCGGGCGCCGAGGACCAGCGGCGGACGGGGAGCGGTGATGCGCGCGGCGATCGACGCCAGCCGGGGATCGGCTTCGGCCTCCGCAATGGAAATGGCGCGCTGGAGGACCCGCTTGCGATTCTCCACAGCGATCAGTTCATAGGCGGAGAACCACAGCAGCCCACCGGCCAACCGCGCGACCTCGCCGTCGCGGCCAACGGGGGTGTCGACGAACTGGATCGGGCGGAGGTACGGGCGCGCGGTAGCGGGAAGGTCTAGCATTCGCTCGTGCTACCGGCGCGACGCTCGCAATAAAAGCGCAACCCTCCCAACCTTCGCTCCCCTCCCGCAAGCGGGAGGGGGACTTGAAGGCAGAGGCTTACGGCTGCGTGGCGAGCAGGTACGTCTGGCGCAGCGCGTCGATCGGCTTGAGGCCGCCCTGATCCTCATAATGCCAGAAGGTCCAGCCGTTGCAGCTCGGCGCGCCCTGCAGCGTCGCACCCAGCTTGTGGATCGAGCCCGCCTGCCCGTCGCAGCTGAGCGAGCCGTCCGCGCCCACCGTCGCCCGCCAGCGGGACTTGTGGTCGCTGAGCACCGTGCCCGGCGCAAGATAGCCATTCTCGACCAGCTGGCCGAACGCCACGCGCGGCGCCGCCTTGGGGGCCTGCATCGTCTGCAGCGCGCTTTCGTCGAGCGGCAGGGCCGCCGCAATGCGCTCCAGCGCCGCTTCCACGTACACGCCCTCGCGATCGATGCCGATCCAGCGCCGGCCAAGGCGCTTGGCCACCGCACCGGTGGTGCCGGTGCCGAAGAACGGATCGAGCACCACGTCGCCCGGCTTGGTGCAGGAGAGCAGCACGCGGTACAGCAACGCCTCCGGCTTCTGCGTCGGGTGGACCTTGGTGCCGTTCTTCTTCAGCCGCTCCTGCCCGCTGCAGATCGGGAATTCCCAGTCGCTGCGCATCTGCAGTTCGTCGTTGAGCGTCTTCATCGAGCGATAGTTGAACGTGTAGCGCGACTTCTCGCCCTTCGACGCCCAGATCAGCGTCTCGTGCGCGTTGGTGAACCGGGTGCCCTTGAAGTTCGGCATCGGGTTGGCCTTGCGCCAGATGATGTCGTTGAGGATCCAGAAGCCCAGATCCTGGATCGCCGAGCCCACCTTGAAGATGTTGTGATAGCTGCCGATCACCCAGATCGTGCCGTCGTCCTTCAGGATGCGGCGCGCCTGCGCCAGCCATTCGCGGGTGAACTTGTCATAGGCGGCGAGGCTGTCGAACTTGTCCCACTCGTCGGTCACCGCATCGACATGGCTGCCGTCGGGACGGTTGAGGTCGCCGCCCAGCTGCAGGTTGTAGGGCGGATCGGCGAAGATCATGTCGATCGACTTGTCGGGCAGCCCGCGCATTGCCTCGATGCAATCCTGGCGCAGGATCGTGTTCAGCGGCAGCACGGCCGGCGCCTGCTTCGCGACGCGCGCACCCGCCCGTTTGACCTTCTCCAGCACGCCCATGAATCATTGCCCCTTCGCCCAAAAGGCATCCCTATTCGGGGCCGAGCGACTCCTCCGTCAAGAGGGGGGATCGACGGGTGGTGACCCGAAGCAGGTATTTGGCCGGGCGGAACATTTCGGCACCCGCCATATCTTGAGTCAAGAAGTTATCCACAGGCCCAAGCGCTGGTAGGTGTGGCGTGAAAGACTCAGTTTCAGTCCTGTGAAAATTTTCCCCGCCTGTGGATAAGCTGGAACGTTCCGCAAACGATTCAGCCGATCGCGATGGCCTCGCCGCCGCCCGCGACGCTCGCCGCGAGCCGCGCCCGGGCCTGAGTGAACAGCCCCATTTCGTACAGTGCCTGCGCCTCGCGGCCGAACCACTCGGCCTCGCCGCCGAATCGGATGCGCGCCGCCACGCACAGTGCCACGCGGACCTCCCACGACGTACCTGCGGCGGTGATGGCCGCGCGAACCGCCTTGCGGCTCGCCCGTACGCCCAGCATGTCCGACGGCAGCCGCACCGCCAGCGCCCGCTGGCGCCACGGCGCGATCTCGCCGAGATCCGCATAGTCGCTGGCCAGCGCGGGATCGCGCAGCGTCTCGAGGAAGGCGACATGCAGCGGATGTGCGGGATCGGTGAGCGCGGCACCATCGCCGAAGCGGAAGCGGATCGCGCCCAGTCCCCGCGATTCGGCATAGCGGACCATCGCCGCCATCTCGTGGAAGCTCGCCGGCCCGACGATCGCCTCGCGGAGCAGTTCGGCCAGCACCGGGTCGTAGCGCGTCACCGGCTGAAATCCGCCAGTCGTCCCCCGTATCATGCTGCCCAGATATGCCATGCCCGCTCCTCCCGCTGCTATCCTCCCATTGTAGGACGGCGACGGGAGCGCAGGGCGCACTAGGCAAAATTTGCCGGGTTATTCGGCGGCAATCGGCCCGAAATCGAGATGCGCCTGCGCGACCGGAGCGAAACTACGGCGGTGGTGGGGCGTAGGGCCGAGCGCGCGCAGCGCCTCCTGATGGGCCTTGCCGCCATAGCCTTTGTTCGAGGCCCAGCCATAGCCCGGGAATTGCGCGTCCAGCGCCACCATCATGCAGTCTCGGCGATGCTTGGCGACGATCGAAGCCGCCGCGATCGACAGGCAGAGCGCGTCGCCGCTGACGACCGCCGCGCTGCGATGCTCCCATTTGGGGCAGCGATTGCCGTCGACCAGCACGAAGGCCGGCGCGAAGCCCAGCGACTCCACCGCGCGTGTCATCGCCAGCATCGTCGCCCACAGGATGTTGAGCCGGTCGATCTCCTCGACGCTGGCGATGCCCACGCCAACCTTGGCGCAGGCAAGCAGTTCCTCGCACAGCCTGGCACGCTTGGCTGCGGTCAGCGCCTTGGAGTCGTTGATCCCGTCGGGAATGCAATCCGGGTCCAGTACCACCGCCGCGGCGACCACCGGACCGGCCAGCGGGCCACGGCCAGCCTCGTCCACCCCGGCTACGGGGCCGGCGTGAAGCTGGAAATAACGGGTTTCGTGTGAAAGGTCAGGCATCGTCCTCGATCCGCCATGGCGGAAAGCGGCGCATCTCGCCAGCCTGATAGAGACGAACCGCATTGCCCGCGGGATCACGCAGCCGCGCCTCGCGCCAGCCCCATTTCTCGTCCCGGGGCTCCTGCTCGAAGCGGAAGCCCTGTTGCTGGAGATAGGCGACCGTCACGTCGAGATCGCCGCATTCGAAATACACCACCGGCGCGGTGTATGCTTCATCCGTCGCGATCGAGAAGGTCGCGCCGCCCTCGGTCTCGAACCGAGCATAGCGGGGAGACGCCCGCACCACCTGCCGCAGCCCGAGCAGTCGGTAAAAGCGCTCGCTCGCGGCCAGATCCTGCGCCGGCACGGTCACCTGGTTCAGCATGGGCTCGAAAAAGCTCATGTTGAGGTCGAGCCGAACCGCTTGCTGCGCCATCGGGCCATGCCCGCGGCCCAACCCCTCGGCCTCGCGCATCGCGATCCGCACAAAGCGCCGCGCCCGACTCACCGCCTCCGGCAGATCCCACTCGCAGGCCAGCCCGCAGGCGATCGCGGAGGCGAGCGTGCAGCCCGTGCCATGCGTGTTTTCGGTGTCAATTTTGGGGTCGCGCCATTCGATCTGTGGTGGGTCCTCCGGGTCGGCCGAGTAAAGGATGTCGACCACCTCGGGGCCCGCGCCGTGGCCGCCCTTGACCAGCACCGCGCACCGATGCGCGGCGACGATTTCATGCGGACCGCGACCCAGCGCCTCCATCTCGGGGAGATTAGGCGTGATCACGGTTGCTCGATCCATCAGCCGCTCGAACGCGGCGACGGTCGCCTCGTCGGCCAGCCGTGCGCCGCTGGTGGCAACCATCACCGGATCGAACACCACCGGGACGCCCGGCAGTTCGGCCAGCCGCTCGGCCACCGCAAGCGCGGTGCGGGCAGAGCCGATCATGCCGATCTTCACCGCATCGACGCCGATGTCGCGTACCACCGAATCGATCTGCGCGATCACCATGTCGCTCGGCACCGGGTGCACCGCCTGCACGCCCACCGTGTTCTGCGCCGTGATCGCGGTGATTGCGGTCATCGCGTGACCGCCCAGCATGGTGACGGTCTTGATGTCCGCCTGGATCCCGGCGCCGCCGCCGGAATCCGAACCTGCGATGATGAGGACACGTGCGGCCATGGCCTTACCCCTTGTATTTGCGCTCGGTGGACGCCGGGTGGCGCCGCAAGGCATCGCCGACCCGCACGGGTCGGTCGAGCAGTTCGCCGCCGCAATTCGGGCAGCGTTCGTCCATGTCGTCGGCGCATTCCGCGCAGAAGGTGCATTCGAACGAGCAGATGAACGCACCCCCGGCATCGGGCGGCAGATCGGTGCCGCAGCGTTCGCAGTCAGGCCGCATTTCCAGCATTCGGCATCCTTCAATTGCTCCCCTCCCGCTTGCGGGAGGGCTTGGGGGAGCGTGTACGGTGGAGGTTCTGGCTGCCGCACTTTCGCCCGCTACGCGCACCCACCCTCCCCTACCCCCTCCCGCAAGCGGGAGGGGGAATTATTGCTCCTCAGGCCGCAGCCTCGCGCACGGCGTCGCACACCCGGTCGACCACCGCTTCCACCTCCGCCTTGTCGTCGCCTTCGGCCATGACGCGAATTACGGGCTCGGTGCCCGAAGCGCGGATCACGAGCCGCCCACGGCCCTTCAGCTCGTCTTCCGCTGCGCTGATCACTGCCTGCACGCGCGCATCCTCGAGCGGCTTGCCGCCGGCGAAGCGGACGTTCTTGAGCAGTTGCGGCAGCGGCTCGAAACGGTGGAGCACCTCGCTCGCGGGTGCGCCGGCACGGACGATCTCGGCCAGTACCTGCAGCGCCGCAACCAGCCCGTCGCCTGTCGTCGCATAATCGGAAAGAATGATGTGCCCGCTCTGCTCGCCGCCGACATTATAACCCAAGCCACGCATCTTCTCGAGCACATAGCGATCGCCCACCTTGGTGCGCACCAACCCGAGGCCCTGTGCGCTAAGGTGGCGCTCCAGCCCAAGATTGGACATGACGGTCGCGACCAGCCCACCGCCGGCAAGCTTGCCCTGCCGCGCCCAGCCGGTGGCGATCAGCGCCATCAGCTGGTCGCCGTCGATCACCCGACCGGTTTCGTCGACAACGATCAGCCGGTCCGCATCGCCGTCGAGCGCGATGCCCATCGCCGCGCCCGAGCCGACCACCGTCTCGCTCAATACTTGCGGCGCGGTCGAGCCGACCCCGTCGTTGATGTTCTTGCCGTTGGGGCTGACGCCGATCGACACGACCTGCGCGCCCAATTCCCACAAGGCGGAAGGCGCCACCTGATAGGCCGCGCCGTTGGCGCAATCGACCACCACCTTGAGGCCATCCAGCGTCAGATCCGACGGGAAGGTCGACTTGGCGAAGTGAATATAGCGGCCGCGAGCGTCCTCGACGCGGCGCGCACGACCAATATCAGCAGAAGCGGCGAGCGGCACCTCGCCGTCGATGAGCGCCTCGATCGCCTCTTCATCCGCATCGGAAAGCTTGAACCCGTCCGGGCCGAACAGCTTGATGCCGTTGTCGGCATAGGGATTGTGGCTGGCGGAGATCATCACGCCCAGATCGGCGCGCATCGAATGGGTGAGCATCGCCACCGCAGGCGTCGGCATCGGGCCAACCAGAACCACGTCCATGCCGACGCTGGTGAAGCCCGCAACCATCGCATTTTCGAGCATATAGCCGGAAAGACGGGTGTCCTTGCCGATCACCACGCGGTGGCGGTGATCGCCGCGCCGGAAATGCGCGCCGGCGGCCATGCCCACTTTCATCGCCATCGCGGCGGTCATTGGGGAGAAGTTGGTGGCGCCACGGATGCCGTCGGTGCCGAAATATTTTCTTGCCATGTGCTTCGTTCTCGCGCCCTTGTCGCGTTGTGTGCGTGCTGTGATAGCGGCGAAAATCTCAAAGGGCGAGCATGTCGCAACCTACTCGTATTCTTCTTTCCCTGCTGGCCGGGCTCGCGGTTGGTGCCGCGCTGGCGGCGTTCTCGCCGCAATGGGGTCTCACGGTCGCCGGCTGGGCGCAGCCGGTCGGCCAGGCATGGCTCAACGGTCTGCAGATGACGATCGTACCGCTGGTCGTGGCGCTGTTGATCACCGGCGTCACCGCCACCGCCGAAGCCGCCGCCGCGGGTCGCCTCGCCGGGCGCGCGATTGCGCTTTACGTCGCGCTGTTGTTCTGCTCGGCAGCCGTCGCCGCGCTGTTGACGCCGCTGTTCCTGCACCTTGCTCCGCTGCCACAGGAATCGGCAGCAAGCCTGCGCGCCGCTTTGGTGGGCGCCGAGAAGATCGGCCCGGTACCACCGATCGGCGAGTTTCTGGCCGCGATCGTCCCCGCCAACATCGTGAAGGCGGCGGCGGAAAACGCGTTCATTTCGCTGATCATCTTTTCGCTGGTCTTCGCCTTCGCGATCACGCGCGTCAGCGTCGAGGCGAGAACGCAGCTCACGAGCTTCTTCGTTGCGATCCGCGACGTGATGCTGGTGGTGATCGACTGGGTATTGTGGATCGGCCCGATCGGCGTGTTCGCCTTGGCGCTCGTCGTAGGGGCGAAAGCGGGCACCGGCGCGTTCGGCGCGCTGCTCCACTATATCCTGATCGTTTCCGCCGTCGGGCTGGTCGTCACGCTGTTTGCCTATCCCGCTGCCGTGTTCGGTGGGAAGATCGGCCTCGCCCGCATGTTCCGCGCCGCACTGCCTAGCCAGGCGGTAGCGCTGAGCACTCAATCCTCGCTCGCCACGCTACCCGTGATGATCGAGGGGGCAGAGGAGGTTGGCGTGCCGGTTGCGGTCTCGGGCGTGACCATGCCGCTGGCCGTCGCGATCTTCCGCTCGACCGGGCCGGCGATGAACTTCGCCGTCGCGATCTATGTCGCCGAATGGTTCGGCGTGCCGTTGCACCCCGCAACGCTGGCTGTGGGCGTGGTAATCGCTACACTGACGTCGCTCGGCTCGGTGAGCCTGCCGGGAACGGTGAGCTATATCAGCGCCATCTCCCCGGTCGCCGCGACGATCGGCGCCCCGATCGCTCCGCTCGGCCTGCTGGTTGCCGTCGAGACCCTGCCCGACATCATGCGCACCGTCGGCAACGTTACCTGGGATCTGGCGACGACGATGTGGCTGTCGCGCAAGGCGGGCACCCAACAGGCATCGGGCGAGGCGATCCTGCGCCACGAGGTCTGAGGGATGCGCCTCCCCTCAGGGAGAGGCGCCCCGCCCTTACTTCAGCAGCACCAGTTCCTCGGCCATGGTCGGGTGCAGCGCGACGGTTGCGTCGAACGCGTCCTTGGTGAGCCCCGCTTTCACCGCCACTGCGGCGGCCTGCAGGATTTCCGGCGCGTCCGGGCCGATCATGTGCAGGCCCACCACCTTGCCGGTCACGCCGTCGCAGATCATCTTGTAGAGCGACCGCTCGTGCCGCCCGGCGAGGACGTTCTTCATCGCGCGGAAGTCCGAGGTGTAGACCTTGACCGAGCCGAGCTGGTTGCGCGCCTCGCCCTCGGTCATGCCCACCGACGCGATCGGCGGGTGGCTGAACACCGCGCTCGGGATGCAGTGGTAATCCACCTGGTGCGGCTTGCCGCCGAACAGCGTGTCGGCAAAGGCCTGGCCCTCTCGGATCGCCACGGGCGTCAGCTGCACGCGATCGGTTACGTCGCCCACCGCATAGATGCTGCCGACGGTGCTGCGGTTGTCGGCATCGACCTTGACCGCGCCGCGCTCGTTGAGTTCGACGCCGACGGTCTCGAGGCCCAGCCCCTTGGTGTTGGGCACGCGACCCGTCGCGAACAGCACGCAATCGACTTCGATCGGATCATGCCCGCTCGTCGAGACCAGCAGGCTGCCATCGGCCTGCTTCTCGATCTTCTCGAATTCGGCGAAGAAACGGAACTCGATGCCCTTGGTCATCGAGATCTGGAGCAGCCGGTCGCGGACCTGTGCATCATAGCCGCGCAGGATCACGTCGGAGCGATTGACCAGCGTCACCTTCGATCCGAACTCGTTGAAGATGCCGGCGAATTCGTTGGCAATATAGCCGCCGCCGGCGATCAGCACGCGCTTGGGCAGTGCCTCCAGATGGAAGACCTCGTTCGAGGTGATGCCATGCTCGCTGCCGGGGAAGCTCGGGACATGCGGATGCGCGCCGGTGGCGATCAGGATCGTCTTGGCAGAGACTACCTTGCCGCTTGCCAGCGTGACTTCGTTCGGGCCGGTGATGACGGCACGCTCGTGGAAGATCTCGACGCCGTTATTCTCCAGCCCCTGGGTGTAGAGGCCGTTGAGCCGATCGACGTCCGCCAGCACATTGTCACGGAGCGTCGGCCAGTGGAAATGGCAGTCGGGCACGTCCCAGCCGAAGCGGCGCGCGTCCTTCAGGTCTTCGGCGAAATGCGCGCCGAAGATCAGGAGCTTCTTGGGCACGCAGCCGCGAATCACGCAGGTGCCGCCGACGCGATACTCCTCCGCCACCGCAACCTTGGCGCCGTACGCCGCCGACATGCGCGAGGCGCGCGTACCGCCGGAGCCCGCGCCGATCACGAACAGGTCGAAGTCATAGTCGGACATGGGTCACTCCGGTGATGCGCCGGCACGAACGGCCGGAAGAAGGGGTCGAGGGGAAGATAGGGTGCGACGCCCGAAAACAAGGGCGCCGCATGCCGCTCACCGCTTGCGGACGAACTCGGCGCGCAGGACGAGGCCCTTGATGCCGTCGAACTTGCAGTCGATTTCCTGCGCGTCGCCCGTGAGACGGATCGACTTGATCAGCGTGCCGCGCTTGAGCGTCTGGCCCGCGCCCTTGACGGTCAGGTCCTTGATCAGCGTGACCTGATCGCCGTCCTGCAGCAGGTTGCCGACCGAATCGCGCACTTCCACCACGTCCGCCGCTTCGGCCTTGGCCGCGGCCTCGGCGGCGGGGACCCACTCCCCGCTCGCCTCGTCATAGACATATTCGTCGTCGCCGCTCACGCGCCGAACGCCCGCTGGATCAGGTCGTTGGTGGAGGGATCGAAGTCGAGCCCGCCTTTGTCGGCCGCCTTGGCCATTTCCTTGCCCAGCTCGACGCCGAACTGGTCGAACGGATTGATGCCGAGCAGCACCGCGTTCACGAACACGCGGTGCTCGTAGAAGGCGATCAGCGCGCCCAGCGTGCGCGGGTCGACGGCGTCGAGCAGCAGCGTCGACGACGGACGGTCTCCCGGATAGCTTCGCGCGGGATCTTCATGCCCCTTGCCGGCCATCAGCGCCGCGCCTTGCGCGAACATGTTGAGCAGCAACTGGCGGTGATGGTCCTCGGCCAGCGCATCGCCTGCCTCGATCACGCCGACGAATTCGAGCGGCACCAGATGCGTGCCCTGGTGGAGCAGCTGGAACACGGCGTGCTGCGCATCCGTGCCGACACCGCCCCAGGTGATCGCCGCGGTCGGGTAGGTCACCGCCTCGCCCTCGGCGGTGACGCGCTTGCCGTTCGATTCCATCTCCAGCTGCTGAAGATAGCTCGGCAGCAGCCGCAGCCGCTCGTCATAGGCGAAGGTCGCGCGGGTCTCGCAGCCGCGCGCCTGACTGTAATAGAGATCGGCGAATGCCGCGAGCGCCGGGGCATTCTGGGCAAGATCGGTCAACCGGAAATGGCGGTCCATCTCAGCCGCGCCTTCCAGCAGTTCCTCGAATGCGTCCCAGCCCAGCGCCAGCGCCGCCGGGAAGCCGATCGACGACCACAGCGAATAGCGGCCGCCGACGCTCTCGAAGAAGGGCAGCACGCGTGTCTCGTCGACGCCCCATTCCACGGCCTTGTCCGGCGAAGCGGTGAGCGCCACCACTTGGCCATAAGGATCCTCGACCCCACCTTCGGCCATCCAGGCGAGCGCGCTCTGGGCGTTGAGCATCGTCTCGGTCGTCGTGAAGGTCTTGCTGGCGATCACCAGCAGCGTCGCCTGCGGATCGAACGCGTCCATCGCGTCTTCCAGCGCCACGCCGTCGACATTGGAGACGATCGCCACGTCATAGCGGTCCATGTCGCGACCCAGCGCGCTCACCAGCAGATCCGGCCCCAGCGCGGAGCCGCCGATGCCGATATGGAGAATGTGGCGGATCGGCCCCAGTGCCTCGGCCTCGATCGCATCGATCAGCGCGCGCATCCGCGCGTGCTGGCTGCGGGCGCGGGCCACGCTCTCGGGCGCGCCTTCATAGCGCTCGGCGGTGTGCTCGGCAGCGCGGCCTTCGGTGACGTTGACCACCTCACCCGCGAACAGCGCGTCGCGCTTGGCGGTAAAATCCATCTGCTGCGCCAGCGCGGCGAAGGCCGACACGGCCTCGGGCGTCAGGTGGGTCTTGGACCAGTCGAAATGGATGCCGGCGACATCGACGTTCAGCCGCGACAGCCGATCGGCATCGGCAGCGAACAGGTCGGTGAGCGTGGTCTGGGGAAGGGCTTGGATCGGCGTCCAGTCGGGCAAGGCCATGTTCATCTCCTTGGTGGCAGGGCTCCCCTATCGTCCCGCACCGGCCCATTCCAGCCTCATTCCGCCGCTTGACCTCCCCGCCGCGCCCTAGCAGAGCAGTGCCCATGGAAACGCCCGCCTCCACCGAACCCGTCGCCGCGCGCCCCGAAACCGTTCAAGCGCCTGCAGCAAAGCCGGAAAAGCCGAAGTCGGAGTGGCGGGATCTCGCCACCTTCCTGCTCAAGCTGGCGCTGATCGTGTTCGTGGTGCGCAGCTTCGTCTTCTCGCCGTTCAGCATTCCGAGCGAGTCGATGCTGCCGCGGCTGCTGATCGGCGACTATCTGTTCATCACCAAGTGGAACTATGGCTATTCCAAGCACTCGCTGCCGTGGAGCCTGCCGCTGATCCCGGGCCGCATCCTGCCGCGCGATCCCGCCCGCGGCGACGTGGTGGTGTTCAAGGCGCCCAACCATAATGGCGAGGACTGGATCAAGCGCGTCATCGGCCTGCCCGGCGACACGATCGAGATGGTCAATGGCCAGGTGATCCTCAACGGCAAGCCGGTGCCCAAGCAGCGCATCGCAGACTTCGTGCTACCGATCACGCCGAACTTCACCCATTGCCCGACGCAGTTCCAGACTGCGGACGCCAAGGGTGCGCCAATCTGCCGCATCCCGCAGTTCCGCGAGACGCTGCCCAACGGCAAGCAGTATAACGTGCTCGACCAGGACAATCTGCCGCAGGACAACACCCAGGTGTACACCGTCCCCGCCGGCCATGTGTTCCTGATGGGCGACAACCGCGACAATTCCACCGACAGCCGCTTCCAGCAGCCGCCCTATGGCTCGGGCATCGGCTTCGTGCCGATCGAGAATATCGAGGGCAAGGCGGTCGTGAACTTCTGGTCGACCGATGGCGGCGCCAATTGGCTGCTGCCCTGGACCTGGTTCACTGCGGCGCGGTGGAGCCGCATCGGAGAAGGCTTCTGAGCGTCCCCGACCTGGGCGGCTGGGTCACGAAGACCTTCGGCCGCCCCGCCAAAGACCTTCCCGCCTTCCAGCGGGCGCTGACCCATGGCAGCCAGGCCGCGGGCAACTACCAGCGGCTCGAATTTCTCGGTGACCGGGTGCTCGGCCTGATCGTCGCCGAATGGCTGTTCGAACGCTTCCCGGAGGAGCCGGAAGGCGCGCTTTCCCGCCGCCTGAACTCGCTGGTCACCGGCCCGGTCTGCGCCGATGTCGCGCGCGAACTGGGCGTGGTGCCGCATCTCCGCCTCGGCAAGCAGGCGCGCGACGACGGTGCGGCGGACAGCGACAATGTGCTGGGCGACGTGATGGAGGCACTGATCGGCGCTTGGTATCGCGAGGCCGGACTCGATGCGGCGCGTGCCTTTGTGCGCCACGCCTGGGGCAACCGCATCGACGAACACGCCAAGGCACCCAAGCACCCCAAGTCGGCACTCCAGGAATGGGCCGCCGCGCGCAATCGCCGGCCCCCCGAATATGAGATCGTCGACCGCTCGGGGCCCAACCACGCCCCGCGCTTCACGGTGAAGGTGTCGATCGGCAAGCTAGCCGAAGCTAGTGCCGAGGGCAGCAACAAGCAGGAAGCCGAAACCGCCGCGGCGGCGGCGCTGCTGGCGAAGCTGGGCGGCTGAACTGTCTCAAGCCCTCCCCTTCAGGGGGGGGGTTGGGGTGGGGCTGTGTCTCACCGAGACCAACCTCTGTTCTTGAAACCCCTCCTCCAAGGAGGAGGGGCTTAAACAGGCTAAGCCAGCGACGACACGCCCCCTCGCTCCCAACCCCATTCCCCAGTACAACCGGAACCCATGACCGAACCCACCACCCCCCAATCCTGCGGCGTCGTCGCGATTCTCGGCGCGCCGAACGCGGGCAAGTCGACTTTGGTCAATGCCCTGGTCGGCCAGAAGGTCGCCATCGTCAGCCCCAAGGCGCAGACCACCCGCGCCCGCGTGATGGGCATCGCCATCGAGGGCGACACCCAGATCATCCTGGTCGACACCCCCGGCATCTTCGAGCCCGAGCGTCGACTCGATCGCGCCATGGTCGCCGCCGCCTGGGACGGCACCGACGGCGCCGACCTCGTCGCGCTGGTCGTCGACGGCAAGGGTGGCATCGGCCCCAAGGTCCATGCGGTGATCGACAGCCTGCGCGGCCGCAAGGGGCGCAAGGTCCTGATCCTCAACAAGGTCGACATCGCCGACAAGCCGCGCCTGCTCGGCCATGCCGCCAAGCTCAACGAGGCGCTGGCGTTCGACGAGACCTATTTCGTCTCGGCGCAGACCGGCGACGGCGTGCCCGAACTCAAGGCCGCGCTGGCCGGCGCGATGCCCCAAGGCGACTGGCACTTCCCCGAGGACCAGGTTTCGGACGCCACCGATCGCATGCTCGCCGCCGAAGTGACGCGCGAGCAGCTCTACCTGCAGCTCCATGCCGAGCTGCCTTATGCCAGCGCGATCGAGACCGAGAAGTATAGCGAGCGCGAGGACGGCTCCGTCGAGATCCATCAGCAGATCCTCGTCGCGCGCGACACCCAACGCGCGATCGTGCTCGGCAAGGGCGGCCAGCGGCTGAAGGAAATCGGCAGCCGCGCGCGCGCCGAACTGTCGAAGCTGCTCGGCGTGCCGGTGCATCTGTACCTGCACGTCAAGGTCAACCCGAAATGGGAAGAGGATCGCAGCCTCTACCGCGACATCGGGCTCGACTGGGTCGACTGACGCCCGCCGAAGCCGAGGACGGCACCGCGCCGTTCTGCATAGACTAGAGCTCCCCCGCCGGCCTGCCGTCGCGCCCCGCGTGGCGGCGGCGGCCTGGTCCGCAAGGACCTGCCGAGCAGGCGCGCAGCCGCAGCCTTTTCCTACCGGAACGACCGCGCGCCCCGGGGCCGCGGATGAAACCTGGCGCACGCGCCGCGGATCGTTGGGCGGGCGCGTCACGTCATGTCCTGCGGGTACGACCGCCTGGCGGTCATGATGCCCCACAAGGCCATCCTGCGTGCGGGGCCCGCTCTGCTAGCTCCTTCCCAGGATCAGCCCGTCAATCGCATCGCTTCCGCGGTGGCGCGGCAGCGCATCGGCCCCGCTACGGCACCGACGGGTGGCTTGGAAATCAAGCGCAGCGGCGGCGGCCATGGATCGCGGCTGGCAGCCGGGACGCACGGCGAGCATCGTCAGCGCGCGAGGGGCGCGCTGGGGTGTGGCGGAAACGACAAAAGCCGCCGGCCCTGGGGGGCTGGCGGCTTTTGTGGTGATTGGTTGCGGGGGCAGGATTTGAACCTGCGGCCTTCAGGTTATGAGCCTGA